>NZ_CP102263.1:300000-445000 GCF_025147485.1 Bacteroides uniformis
TGATACGGTTCTTCGGCAAGCCCAGAGACTTCAATGACAGATAAGTCATGGTATCCATCGGGTTGGAGATAACCACAAGGATAGCATTCGGAGAATATTTCAAGATGTTCTGTGCAACCGACTTAACGATACCTGCATTAACACCGATCAATTCTTCACGAGTCATACCCGGCTTACGGGGAATACCGGAAGTAATCACTACAACGTCGGAGTTGGCAGTCTTCTCATAATCGTTGGTACAACCTACAACAGTGGTGTCGAAGCCCAGCAGTTGAGCAGTCTGCATCATATCCATTGCCTTACCTTCTGAAACGCCTTCTTTCACGTCCAGCATTACCACTTCGTCAGCCACTTCATTAAAGGCTAACACATTAGCGCATGTAGCACCTACGTTACCTGCACCTACTACGGTTACTTTTGACATAATTTCTAAAGTTTTTTGTTTATAAGTGTTCTTTAAAGATGACGCAAAAGTACAGCGAACTTCGTAATTAGAGAAATATTTCCGTAATAATTTTAGTTAAATACACATTTAGCCAATGATTAGTGGACGATGATTAATGATTAATGATTAATTTTGCGGACGATTAATGAATGTAGGACGAATAATCAGCCACCAACCATTAATCACTTAACCATTAATCATTATCAAAAATGGCAGTTAAGAAGAATACACTTCTCATCGTGGCAGGCAGCCTCCTTATCTTATTATTAATAGGAGTTACCATTCTGCTGATTTCCGAAAAGCAAACCAACAAGGAACTGGTGATGGAATTCAATCTGGATAAAGAAGACCTTGAAAATCAATACACAGACTTCGCCAGACAATATGACGAACTGAAGTTGACAGTCTCCAACGACTCCCTCTCCGTACTCTTGGAGCAGGAACAATTGAAGACCCAACGTTTATTGGAAGAACTCCGCACCGTGAAGAGCAGCAATGCCACCGAGATACGCCGTCTGAAGAAGGAACTGGCCTCTCTCCGCAAAGTCATGATAGGCTATATCAACCAGATTGACTCGCTAAACCGCCTGACTGCTCAACAGAAGGAAATCATAGCCGATGTCACCAAGAAGTACAACGCCGCTTCCCGGCAAATCAGCAACTTGTCCGAAGAGAAGAAGAACCTTACCAAGACCGTGACACTTGCCGCCCAACTGGACGCCACCAACATCTCTGTGCAGCCCACAAACAAACGCGGCAAGACTGCCAAGAAGGTGAAAGACATCGTGAAGTTCAAAATAAACTTCTCCATCGTGAAAAACATCACTGCAGAGACCGGCGAACGTACCCTCTACATCCGCATCACCAAACCGGACAATGACGTGCTGACCAAAAGTTCCTCGAACACCTTCCCATACGAGAACCGGGAACTGGTATATTCCATCAAGAAGTATATAGAATACAACGGAGAAGAGCAAGCCGTCACCGTATATTGGGATGTAGAAGAATACCTCTATGCAGGCACCTACCGCGTAGACATTTTTGCTGACGGTACCCTTATCGGTTCGCAATCATTCAGCTTGAATTAATACAAAAAAATCTAAATTATTTTGCAATATCATTGAAAGCCTATACATTTGCATCGTTGTTTATGCAATTATTGTTGCTGTATAAACTACAGATTCATCACCTTAATTAATGTATAGCCCAATGAAAAAGTTCTTCTGTTTCATCTGTTTGGCATACCTATCCTTCCCCATGAAGGCCCAGGAAGCATTAAGCTTGGATAGTTGCCGTGCATTGGCAATCTCCAACAACAAAGAACTGCTGATAAGCCAGGAAAAAATCAACGCCGCCCACTATCAAAGGAAAGCGGCATTTACTAATTACCTTCCCAACATTTCGGCCAGCGGCGGATATATGCGCAGTCAAAAAGAGTTGTCCATCCTCAGCGACGCTCAGAAAGGAGCCTTGTCCGGATTGGGTACAAGTCTCAGCGGACCGTTACAGCAGGCTGCCCAAGTTATCGCACAGCTTCATCCAGAACTGGCAGGCCAATTGCCGGCTTTAGGACAAAGCCTGGTAGGTGCCCTCGACGGTGCAGGCCAATCCTTGGTTGACGCCTTTCGTACAGACACCCGCAACATGTATGCGGGCGCACTGACCTTGACCCAACCCCTATATATGGGCGGCAAGATACGTGCCTACAACAAAATTACCAAATACGCCGAAGAGCTGGCCCGCCAGCAGCACAACACCGGTATGCAGGAAGTAATTCTGAGTACAGACCAGGCATATTGGCAGGTAGTGTCCCTTGCCCATAAAAAGAAGCTGGCAGAAGGTTATCTGAAACTACTGCAGAAGCTCGACAGCGACGTTGACAAAATGATTGCCGAAGGCGTTGCCACCAAAGCAGACGGACTCTCCATCAAAGTAAAAGTGAATGAGGCCGAAATGACCCTGACCAAAGTAACCGATGGCCTGAGCCTTGCCCGGATGCTGCTGTGCCAATTGTGTGGTCTCGACCTTTCCACTCCCGTCATGCTCACAGACGAACAGAAGGAAGACCTGGCTCCCACTACTCCGGAAAACGGTGCCATCGACATCAACAATGTTTATGCTACCCGTCCCGAAGTGCGTAGCCTGGAACTTGCCACGCAGATTTATAAGCAGAAAGTAAATGTCACCCGTTCGGAATATCTTCCTTCCATAGCACTAATGGGCAGCTATATGGCAACCAACCCTTCCGTCTTCAACAGTTTCGAGAAAAAGTTCAAGGGGATGTGGAATGTGGGTGTCATGGTGTCGGTACCCATCTGGCACTGGGGCGAAGGCATCTATAAAGTAAAAGCAGCCAAATCGGAAGCACGCATCGCCCAATACCAGTTGGATGACGCCAAAGAAAAGATAGAGCTGCAGGTCAACCAGTCGGCTTTCCAAGTGAACGAAGCTGCCAAGAAACTGACCATGGCCGAAAAGAACCTGGAAAAAGCCAACGAGAACCTGAGATACGCCACACTTGGCTTTGAGGAAGGCGTTATACCTGCCAGCAATGTGCTCGAAGCGCACACCGCATGGCTTTCTGCCCAATCGGAAAAGATAGACGCACAGATTGACGTAAAACTGACGGAAATCTATCTGAGAAAGGCAACGGGGGAATTGACAATTGATAATTGATAGTTTCTTCAATCGTAAATAGTAAACAGTCAAATAGTAAATAATATGTTGGATACAAAATCACAAAACAGTAACATGTTGTTGGCATTCCTCACGCTGACGGGAGTGATTGCCATCGTTGCCCTTGTAGGTTTCTTCATGTTGCGTAAAGGGCCGGAAATTGTGCAAGGACAAGCAGAAGTAACGGAGTATCGAGTATCGAGCAAAGTGCCGGGACGTATTCTGGAATTTCGTGTAAAAGAGGGACAAAGCGTACAAGCCGGAGACACCCTTGCCATTTTGGAGGCTCCGGACGTGCAGGCCAAACTGGAACAAGCACGCGCCGCCGAATCGGCAGCCCAAGCCCAGAACGAAAAAGCTCTAAAAGGCGCCCGTCGGGAACAGATACAAGCTGCCTATGAAATGTGGCAAAAGGCACTGGCCGGACTGGAGATTGCCGAAAAATCCTACACGCGTGTGAAGAACCTGCACGACCAAGGCGTGATGTCTACACAAAAGCTTGACGAAGTTACCGCCCAACGCAATGCAGCCCGGGCTACGGAGAAAGCCGCCAAAGCCCAGTATGATATGGCCAAGAACGGTGCGGAACGCGAGGACAAAGCCGCTGCCGCTGCCTTGGTGGAACGTGCCAAAGGAGCTGTGGCCGAAGTTGAATCGTACATCAAGGAAACTTACCTGATTGCACAGACTGCCGGTGAGGTATCCGAGATATTCCCCAAAGTAGGCGAGCTCGTGGGCACGGGTGCTCCCATTATGAACATCGCCATTCTGGACGATATGTGGATAACCTTCAATGTACGCGAGGACTTGCTGCAAGGGTTGGGTATGAATACCGAATTCGAGGCGTTCATCCCTGCACTCGATAAGAATATCCGCCTGAAAGTGTACTATATGAAAGACCTCGGCACATATGCCGCCTGGAAAGCGACCAAGACTACCGGCCAGTTCGACCTGAAAACATTCGAAGTAAAAGCCGCTCCGCAAGAGAAGGTGGAAGGACTGCGTCCGGGAATGAGTGTTGTATTGAAGAAGTAAAGGAGTTATGAGTTATTGGAGAGGATGATGGAAAGAAATAAGAAACATACGGCTTTGTGGAATGTAGCAAGACGCGAATGCCGCCGTCTTGTTTCCCGCCCGCTCTATCTGTTCTGTATGGTGATAGCACCGTTGTTCTGCTACATATTCTTCACCACGCTGATGGACTCCGGGCTTCCTACGGACATGCCCGTAGGTGTGGTGGACCAAGACATGAGTGCCACTTCACGCCAGCTGATACGTAACTTGGACGCTTTTGAGCAGACAGCCGTCGTCGCCCGCTACCCTACCATCAACGAAGCCCGTACCGCCATGCAGCGCGGAGAGATTTACGGTTTCTTCTACATTCCCGAAGGTACCTCTGCCAAAGCGCAGGCCGGACGGCAGCCCAAACTCTCTTTCTATACAAACAATACCCTGCTCATCGCAGGTTCACTCCTCTTCAAGGACATGAAGATGATGAGCGAATTGGCATCCGGTGCCGCAGCACGTAGCACCCTATATGCCAAAGGAGCTACCGAGGAACAAGCGATGGCCTTCCTCCAACCCATCGTCATAGATACGCATCCACTCAATAACCCGTGGCTGAACTACTCCGTATATCTGTGCAACACCTTTGCACCGGGCGTATTGATGCTGCTTATCTTCATGGTAACCGTCTATTCCATCGGAGTCGAGATAAAAGACCGCACCGCCCGCGAATGGCTGCGCATGGGCAACAACTCCATCTGGATTTCCCTTGCCGGCAAACTGCTGCCGCATACCGCCATCTTCTTCCTGATGGGAATATTATATAATGTATACCTCTACGGTTTCCTCCATTTTCCCTGCAACAGCGGCATCCTGCCGATGCTGCTTGCCACTCTTTGCCTGGTGCTGGCATCGCAAGGCATGGGAATATTGATGATAGGAACCCTGCCTACCCTGCGTCTGGGACTCAGTTTCGCTTCCCTATGGGGCGTACTCTCTTTCTCCATGTGCGGATTGTCATTCCCCGCCATGGGCATGCACCCCGTATTGCAGGCATTGGCAAATCTGTTCCCCCTGCGCCACTATTTCCTGATTTATGTGGACCAGGCACTGAATGGATACCCCATGATTTACTCGTGGGTCAACTACGTAGCGCTGCTTATTTTCATGATGCTCCCGTTCCTTATAGCCCATAGGCTGAAAGGAGCGTTGGTTTACTATAAATACATGCCCTAATGAAAGACCTGACGTTCAGACAGAAAGTGATACAAGGCATTCATGACTTGTTCTATATATGGAAACGGGAATTCGGCACCACCTTCCGCGACCAGGGCGTGCTCATCTTCTTCGTGCTCGTTCCGTTGGTCTATCCGTTGATATACGCTTTCATCTATACCAACGAAACTATCCACGAAGTGCCCACTGTCGTGGTGGATGACTCACGCTCCTCGTTGAGCCGCGAATACCTGCGGAAAGTGGACTCCAGTCCCGAAGTGAGCCTCGTGAGCTACTGCGCTGATATGGAAGAAGCCAAACTGATGTTGAAGGACCGCAGGGCATACGGTATTATCTACATCCCCTCCACCTTCAGCGACGACATTGTACGCGGTAAGCAAACGCAGGTCAGCATCTTCTGCGACATGAGCGGACTGCTGTATTACAAAGCCTTGCTGACTGCCAACACCAACGTGTCGCTTGCCATGAACGCAGACATCAAAGTGGAGCGAAGCGCCAATACCACCGACCGCCAGGACGAGATTACCGCCTACCCGATAGAGTATGAGGATGTCGCCCTCTATAATCCAACCAACGGATTTGCCGCTTTCCTGATTCCGGCAGTATTGGTATTGATTATCCAGCAAACGCTGCTACTCGGCATCGGCTTGTCTGCCGGGACGGCACGCGAACAGAACCGCTTCCGCGACCTGGTGCCTATCAACCGCCACTACAACGGCACACTACGCATTGTGATGGGAAAAGGGCTGAGCTACTTCATGGTATATTCACTGGTATCGGTATATATACTGTGTGTGGTTCCATGGCTTTTCAGCCTCAACCAAATAGCGATACCCGGTGTCCTGACTCTGTTCACCCTGCCCTACCTGGCCGCTTGTATTTTCTTTGCCATGACAGCATCCATTGCCATCCGCAACCGCGAAACGTGCATGCTGCTGTTCGTGTTCACCTCCGTGCCGCTGCTGTTCCTCTCCGGCATTTCATGGCCGGGAGCTGCTATGCCCGCTTTCTGGAAGTACTTCTCGTACATCTTCCCTTCTACCTTCGGCATCAACGGCTACGTACGCATCAACAGCATGGGAGCCACACTCAATGAAGTCTCTTTCGAGTACCAAGCACTATGGATACAAACGGGCTTCTACTTCATCACCACGTGCCTGGTATATCGCTGGCAGATATTGCAGAGCAGGAAACATGTGATTGAAGAGTATAAGAAGCATAAGAGTATAGAAGCGTAACACATTGTTCCAAGCCTACGAAACAAAGTGTTCACATGCGTTTGAACACTTTGTTTCAGCGTATCAGAACAATTTGTTCCAATATATAAAAACAGTTTGTTCGCCATATTGAAACAGTCTGTTCCCTTATAGGAAACAGACTGTTTTGTTAAAGGAAACAAATAGTTGCCCTACAGCATCGGCAAGGCAGCAAACAGACAAACGGTTGTAATACCTAATTACGGTCGCACGTGTTTCTCCAATATCGGGTAAAGTATCTCAGCATACCTCATAAAGCCCAAATCGGTAAAATGAATGCCGTCTACTGTAGCCTCCCCGTCGTGGCCGATGATGTCACGGGAAGCAAGGAAATAGATGTTTTTCTCTCCACGTTGCTTCAAAGAACGGAAAAAGGCATTCAATGTCTCATTCTTGTCCTTTACCTCCTTGGCAATCCTGGTGTCAAAAGGAGAGTGGGTAAAGAGAGGGTCTTCCACGAAAAGGACAGGCGTATCGGGATGCTTGCTGCGGATGATGGTATAGAATTTGTCAGCACGCTCCTTCATCTGCTCCACAGTGGCATTGGGTACGAAGTCAAGGACAAACATGGAAGCATCTACGCCAGCTATGACATCAGCAATCTCCAAATCGAGCAAGGCATTGCCACTAAAGCCCAGATTGATACACTCGCGATTGAGCCAACGTTCCAGAATATTGGTATGTGCCATACCCGGACGAGAAGCACAACCACCCTGCAAGATACTGGTACCATAGAACACCACCGGTTTCTCGCGTTGCGGCAAGTCCACTGCCGGTTGAGTAATCTCGGCAAGAGAATCCACTCCGATAGAAAGTGAAGTAACCCCGTCATATAAAGAAAGGTACAAGAGATATTCACGCTCCTCAGGCAACATATTACTTACAATAGTCGCCTTGTTGACTTTGCCCTGCGGACGCCCGCTACCGGCAAATATCCACTTACCGTCTTGCAAGCAGTAGAGGTCGAGGCCTTTAATGCCGGTCGGTGTCATGTGGTTCATACTCATATTGTTCCTTACTTCCCATTTGGCGGAAATGCTTGTAGAGTTGGAACGGAAGCGCACGGCGAGTCCGGCACTGTTGCGGCCTAAGTCCCACAATGGCTTGCGGGAGATGTTCTGCAGAGAGTCCGGCAGACGCTCATAGCGGGTAAGGGTAGATTCTGTTGCTTTGCCCAGAAGGGGGAAGGTGGAAGCATCATGATAAACAGTCTGGGCATTGGCAACAGCGGCCAACAACAAGCCCATCAGAAGAATTCGGATTCTCATATGACAAGATATTAAGTGTTAAGTATTATGTGGCAAAGATACAAGGTTTCTTTGAAAAATGAAGAAATAGGAGCATTTTACATCAATTAACTCCCACATGCTTGTTTCTTTACGAAACATTCGTAATTTCGCAAAAAACAATCCATATGAGACACATCCATTTCATCTTAGCAGGCTTCCTACTGTGTATCTGCTGTACCCTGCAAGCCAAAAACCGAGTGATTGACCAACCACCGTTTATCGTAAGAAACACGACTTCCATCGAAGTGAGTAAAGTAGTCATCAGTGACACGGCAACCGTGCTCCACATCTATGCCAAGTATCGTCCCAAGTACTGGATACAGATTGCACCCGACAGCTACCTGACAGACAATAACGGAGAAACCTACCAACTGCGTTCCGGTATAGGCATCATACCAGGTAAAGAATTTTGGATGCCCGAATCGGGCGAAGCGGAATTCCAGTTGGTCTTTCCTCCCCTATCCGACAATGCTACCTCCTTCGACTTCACCGAAGGCGAAAAGGTGGAAAACGGATTCAGCGTCTGGGGAATACAACTGAAAAGCAAGAAACTGCCGGAACTGGCACTTCCCCAGAACGCCGTAGTACACAAAGCCGACCCTAATGCCGAACTTCCCGAACCGGTCATCCAATACGGAAAAGCCATGCTGAAAGGAAAACTCCTGGATTCACGCCCCAATATGGGAATGCCAATCAGTATTGCCGTGTGGGAGAATATCAAAGGAGACATCACGGACATACCACTCGACATCCAGCCTGACGGCAGTTTCACCAAAGAAGTAACATTGCCCGGCACTACCCCATGTACCATATATTTGGGTAGAGAGCATATGCTCCAGTTCTTCATGGAACCCGGCAAGACAACAGAAATATACGTCAATCTACGCGAAGCTTCCCGGCGCAAGTCTAAATTCCACAGCGAAGGGAAACCCTATGGAGAAATGGTATATATCAACGGACCGCTGGAAACCGTGGCACAAGAGTTGAACGGAAACCACCTCGGCATCGACATGCAAGACAAGCTCTATCAAAACATAGCTGCACTGGCTGGCAAGGATATTGATGCAGCCAAAGCATACGTACTTCAAATATCCGACGAAACACAAGAAGCAATAGACAAGTTGCCTTATAGTGCTTCTACCCGACAACTTTTGACTATCAATAACAAACTGATTACAAATGCCATGCTGTCTTCCGTTGCCAGCATCTTGA
Organism: Bacteroides uniformis; assembly: GCF_025147485.1. Lineage (NCBI taxonomy): Bacteria > Pseudomonadati > Bacteroidota > Bacteroidia > Bacteroidales > Bacteroidaceae > Bacteroides > Bacteroides uniformis. The sequence continues at coordinate 309,120 of NZ_CP102263.1, forward strand.
CATCGGCTGCCCTACACGCCAATCTCATCAAACGGGAGGAAGCAAACAACTACTATCAGGAACTTGCCCGGAAAGTACCCGCCAACTACGTGTCCGACGAAGATATGAGTATATTGAATGTGCCGCAAGCAGTCTTGTCCAACCAGTATGTACAAATGGCTTCAAGGAATGTCGAACGGAGTGGAGAATTGGCCAAAGCCTGGGGAAGCGACAAAGGTATCTTCTTCGATATAGCCCGTAATGTCACCCTCTACCGGGGTATCAAGAACTTCACCCCGCTCACCGACGAGCAAAAGGCCACCGTTGCCGCCATGCCCGCCGCATACCGTGAAATGCTGACTGCCGCCAATGACGAACTGCTGGCACAACTCGAAGCCAACAAGAAAAAGACGGGCTACACCATCAACCAAGTGGACGCCAACGTCAGCAACGAAGATTTGTTCACTTCTATCATCAGCAAATTCAAAGGAAAAGTATTGTTAGTAGATTTCTGGGCCACTTGGTGCGGTCCATGCCGTATGGCAAACAAGACGATGGCCCCCATGAAGGAGGAACTGAAAGACAAGGATATCCTATATCTGTACATCACCGGCGAAACCTCCCCCTTGAAGACCTGGGAGAATATGATTCCCGACATCCACGGCGAACATTTCCGTCTGACAGATGCCCAATGGAAATACCTATCGGATGCATTCAAGATAGAAGGGGTACCGACTTATCTGATTGTAGACCGCGAAGGAAACACCACGTTCAGACAAACCGGCTTTCCGGGAGTGGAGAAGATGAAGGAAGAGTTGCTGAAAGTGACTAAATGACAAACTGATAAAAAAAAACAGCAGGCTTATCACCTGCTGTTTTTTGTTTTATCAGTATACCGCTATTACTTTTCAGCCCATTCCTTGGCTCCCTGCTCTTTCAGTTTAGCAGTAAATGCCTTTGCCTTCTCCATAGCAGCCGCTTCCTCTTCCGGAGTTGCATATGCATGCTTGTAGCCCTTCACCACATTCCATTCACCACGGGTGAAATCGGGGAATGCCACAGCCGCACAACCGTTGTCCATAGAAAGTTCTCCCAATTCTGCAAGGCAGCACCACTCAGCAAGGTCGTATACATCCATATCCAAAGGAAGACCGTTTTGCAGGCAATATACCAGACGGCTGTCCATCACGAAGTCCATGCCACCATGACCTCCTACTTCCTTCGCCATCTCACCGTACTTCTTTAAAATGGGATGCTGGTATTTCTCCACGAGTGCCTCCATCTCCGTCTCCGGCAGGAAACCGTGTGAATTCAAATCATCCACTTTGGGCTGAACGCCCGATGCACTCAGCTGGTCAGCGTCAAGCGCATACCCTTCTACCGGATATTTGTTGGCGAATCCCTTGGTACCCGTAAGCTGATACAAACGGTTATAAGGCTGTGGTGTCATTACATTGTGCTGAATCTCAATCACCTTTCCATTGGCTGTACGAATCATGGTCGTGGTATGGTCACCGTTACGGAATTCCTTGCACTCCTCGCCGGTTCTTTTTTCTACCAGCTCCTTGCCCACTACAGACTTGGTATCCATGGCTACCAACGTTTCCATACGGTCACCACGGTGAATATCCAGTGCTTGCGCCACCGGGCCAAGGCCATGGGTGGCATACACGTCACCACGATGCTTCATGTTGTAGTCCAAACGCCAGCCCAGCTTGTCATTTTCTCCATTCTTCCAATAATGGTCCCAAAACGGGCTCAAATTATGTATATAAGCACCCTGCGCACGGATAACTTCACCGAACACGCCATGCTGCGCCATGTTCAGCGTATTCATCTCGAACCAGTCATAGCAGCAGTTCTCCAGAATGAAGCAATGCTTACGGGTAGATTCACTCAAGTTAATCAAATCCCAGCATTCCTGCAGATTCATAGCCGAAGGCACTTCTATCGCTACATTCTTTCCATTCTCCAACGCACACTTGGCAACGGGGAAGTGATGCAGCCAGTCTGCAGCAATATAAACCAAATCTATATCATCACGTTTGCAGAGTTCCTCGTATCCTTTGTCACCGGAATAGACGGCGGCTTTGGGCATGGATGCCTTCTTCAAGAGCTCCTGACATTTATCTGCACGGGCCTCTTCATAATCACAAAGAGCCACTACCTGCGTACCCGGAATATAAGTGAAACGCTCCACTGCTCCGGGGCCACGCATCCCCAAACCAACAAAACCCACACGGACTGCCTCCAACTTCGGAGTAGTCAGTCCCAATACACTCTTCTGTCCTGCCGGACGCTCGGGAGTTTTGACAACAATGGTACCATTCTGCCATTCCCATTGAGTTCCCTTCTCTGTGGTTTGCACAGTAGAAGTCTGGCTTGTGCATGCACCCAATACGAAGCACATTCCCAGCAACAACGATTTAACTGTTCCCATATTTCTGCTTTATTTAAGGTAAAAGAATTCATTGCAACAAAGACAGCGCAAACCGAATGCAGAATAAAATGAACCCGTTCATTTTTTATGCTGAGGTGCCGCCAGTCTTCGCTTCTTCTGCAAAGATAGACAATCTTAGCCAAAAGAAGATTATCAACAGCCATGTTCTTTTCAATCTGGCAAAAGAATATACACACAGCAGGAACATTTAGATTAATTAACTCACTGTTTGATGTTTATTTACGAAATATTCGTAGATTTGCATTGAATTCATTTAAATACTTTATCCATGGAAAAGTTAACGATACAAGAAGAAGAAGCAATGTTGTACATTTGGGAACTGGGCAGTTGCTTCGTAAAAGACATTGTTGCCAAATATCCCAAACCGGCGCCTCCCTACACAACTGTAGCATCTATTGTGAAAAACCTGGAGCGCAAGCAGTATATCCGTGCCGCACGTGTAGGCAACACTTACCAGTATACCCCGCTTATACGCGAAAGCGAATACAAACGTACCTTTATGAGCGGTTTTGTGCGCAACTACTTTGAAAATTCTTATAAGGAAATGGTTTCGTTCTTCGCCAAAGACCAGAAGATTTCGGCCAATGACCTGAAAGACATTATAGACATGATAGAGAAAGGAAAGGAGTAAACATGTTAGCCTATTTTCTGAAAGTGAATGTAGCGATAGTACTGTTTTATGCATTCTATCGGCTGTTCTTCTACAAAGACACGTTTTTCGGCTGGCGCAGAACCGCACTGCTCTGCTTCTTTGCCGTTTCTGCCGCCGTACCTCTGCTGAACATACAAACGTGGATTACGGAGCAGGAACCGATGGTGGCCATGGCAGACCTCTATGCCAGCGTTGTGCTACCGGAACTCACAATAGGCACCGAAGCGGCTCCTACCGACTGGAAAAGCATCCTTTCAGAATATGCCAATATCGCCTATTGGGGAATAGTGGCATTGCTGATGATACGCCTCATCATGCAACTGGCGGGCATCATCCACCTGGCATGCCGATGCCGCAAGGTACAAATAGGCAACACAAATATACATCTGCTTCCCAAAGCAGACGGGCCTTTCTCCTTTTTCCACTGGATTTTTATCCATCCGTCCTCGCATACGGAAGAGGAATTCAACGAAATATTGACCCATGAGCAGACACACGCCCGGCAATGGCACTCCATTGATGTCATCATCAGTGAACTGGTGTGCATTTTTTGCTGGTGCAATCCCTTTGCCTGGCTCATGAAACGGGAAATCCGCACCAATCTGGAATATATGGCCGATGCCCGCGTATTGGAGAACGGCTATGACTCCAAAACCTATCAATACCATTTGTTAGGATTATCACATCAAAAGGCTGCAGCAACCATCTATAACAGTTTCAATGTTTTACCTCTAAAAAAACGCATCAAGATGATGAACAAAAAGAGAACAAAAGAAATAGGAAGGACCAAATATCTGATGTTCCTTCCTTTAGCGGCCTTACTTATGATTGTCAGCAATATCGAAGCAGTGGCACGTACCACAAAGAAGATTGCAGCGGAAGTCATAGAGGCTGTAGACGCCAAAACCGGACAAGCGGTACCGGAAGTTCAAGCCCCTCAAGTAGCTCCCCTACCGGAACAAGATACGAAAACAGTGACTTACAAAGGAAAGGTAGTGGATAAGGATACTCTCGACAATCCGATTTTTGAGGTAGTGGAACACATGCCCGAATTCCCCGACGGAGGCATGTCTGCACTAATGGAATACTTGAGCAAGAACATCAAATATCCGGAAGCAGCCATGAAGAAAGGTACGCAAGGACGGGCTACCGTGCAATTTGTAGTGGAGAAGGATGGCAGTATTACCAATGTAAAAATACTGCGCGGCATTGACCCGGAATTGAATAAAGAAGCCGTACGCGTAATCAGTGCCATGCCCAAATGGAAACCCGGCACACAAAAAGGAGAAGCCGTGCGGGTAAAATATACAGTTCCCGTGATGTTCCGTCTGACGGAAAACAATACACAGGTTAAGTATGCTCCCATTGAAAGCAAAATAGATGAAATGGTGGTAGTGGGTTATGCTCCCGAAGAGGCAACCTACCCGGAGGAAGTAACCGTTTTCGAAGTCGTAGAAAAAATGCCGGAATATCCCGGCGGCATGTCCGCAATGATGGAATTCATCGGCAAAAATATCAAATATCCGGTAGCCGCACAAAAAGCTAAGATTCAGGGAAGAGTGGTCATACAGTTTATAGTGGATAAAGAAGGGAACATCATCTGCCCCAGAGTAATCCGTGGTGCCGACCCACTGCTAGACGCTGAAGCAATCCGTCTGACTACTATCATGCCCAAGTGGAAGCCCGGCATGCAAAGAGGACAAGCTGTAAACGTAAAATATACAGTCCCCATCATGTTCCGTCTGCAAGAACCGGAGAAAAGCCCTGCTGTCCAGAATGCCACTGTTACTCCAACTAAATAAACTAATTTTCTCTCTAAACAAGTCTAAATGAAAAAGGAGCAGTTACCCGTCGCCGGGTAACTGCTCCTTTTTCATAAGGAAAATATCCATGTTTATTTATGCACTTCCACAATCCGTGTCGGCGCCATTTCCATATTTCTGCGGTCTACCTGACGGACTACGGCAGCAGCCAGTTGCAGGAAAGCGCGCCCGGTCACCGTATTCTCATCCAAAGCAACCGGAGTCCCCTTATCACCGCTCTCGCAGATACTCTGCACAATAGGAATTTGTCCCAGCAAGGGTACGTTCATTTTCTCAGCCAGTCTCTTTGCGCCTTCTTTCCCAAAGATATAATACTTGTTTTCCGGCAATTCGGCAGGCGTGAACCAAGCCATGTTCTCCACCAAACCGAGAATGGGCACATTCACCTTATCATTGGTAAACATATTGATGCCTTTGCGGGCATCTGCCAGCGCCACAGCCTGCGGCGTGCTAACAACGATAGCTCCTGTCAGTGCCAAAGTCTGCACCACTGTCAAGTGAATGTCGCTCGTTCCGGGAGGAAGGTCGATAAGGAAATAATCCAGTTCTCCCCAATCGGCATCACCAATCAGCTGCTTCAAGGCATTGCTTGCCATACCTCCCCGCCACAAAGTGGCCTGGTCGGGGTCTACAAAGAAACCGATGGAAAGCAACTTGATGCCATACTTCTCTATCGGAACAATCAAGTCACGTCCACCAATGTTCTCTGCCACCGGACGGGCATCTTCCACTTGGAACATCTTTGGAACAGAAGGCCCGAAGATATCAGCATCCAGCAGACCTACTTTATAACCCAACTTTGCCAAAGACACGGCAAGGTTGGCAGCAACCGTGGACTTGCCTACCCCACCTTTTCCGGAAGACACTCCGATAACATTCTTCACCTGGGGTAATAGTTTACCCACTTCCGGACGTGCCGCCTGACGGCTTTCAGTCGTAATCACAACCTCCACCTCGGGAGAGACATACGTATGTATAGCTGTCTCGGCAGCCTTCACCATTGACTTCATGAACGGATCAGTCGGTTTCTCGAATGTCAACGAGAAGCTGACCTTCATCCCGTCAATCCGCATGTTATCGGCCACCATCTCAGCCTCAACAAGATTCTTTCCGGTACCGGGATAACGCACTGTTGCCAATGCATCAAGGATTAATTTTGGATATAATGTCATTGTATTTACTATTTGACGATTTACTATTTACTATTTTTATGCGAATCAGTAGTAGTTTTAACCACTGATTCACATCATTTGCTGGTTTGCAATCCGCTACGCTTGCTACGGTTATAACTGCGGTACTCATCCAGCTCTATCTCCACATCCGGTTCCTGCAACTCGCCCTCTTGCGGAAGATGGAACTTGATGTACTTGATATTCAAACCACGATCCAGCCATTGTTGTTCATAATAGGTCTTGATGCTGAGTATCTCATCAGCCATGCCGGAGTGGTACAAGTCTTCCGTCATCACATCCACCGGCAGCCGGTTTCTTTCAATCATGTACCGGGTATAGGTAAACATGAAGTTGCTGTCCGTCTTCAGATGGACTATGCCGTCATTCTTCAGGAACTTGCGGTAGCGCTCCATGAAATAAGTGGAAGTAAGCCTTTTGGTCGCCTTCTTCATCTGCGGGTCCGAGAAAGTGAGCCAGATTTCGCTCACCTCATCCATAGCAAAAAAGCGGTCGATGATTTCGATATTCGTACGCAAGAAAGCAACGTTCTTCATGCCCGACTCCAGCGACTCGGTGGCTCCCGTCCACATGCGGGCACCCTTTATATCCACTCCGATGAAGTTCTTTTCGGGAAACATGCGTCCCAATCCGACAGTATATTCTCCCCTACCACAGCCCAGTTCCAGGACAATGGGATGGTCGTTCTTGAAAAACCGCCCGTGCCAGTTCCCTTTCATGTCAAACGGCACATTATCCACCGCGGAATACGGATACTCGAAAACATGCGGATAACTCGCCATATCGGCAAACTTCTCTAACTTGTTCTTTCCCATTTAAGAAGCATTGAAACATAAAACATATTATTTTAGGCACGGATTACACGGATTTTCACGGTCTCTCTTCAATCTATCCGTGCTTTCCGCGCAATCCGTGCCTAAAAGTATAAAAAACAAAGTCCCGGCAAGTCTTATACGATAGACATTGCCATCACCGTATTATTCAACAATCGTCACCCACCCGTGAGTATCCGGCTCGTCACCATACTGGATGGCACGCAGCTTGTTGTAGAGCTTCGTACATACCGGTCCGGGTTTTCCATCCTTGGAAATAACGTATGACTTGCCGTTCTCTACGTCGTCTATACGTTCGATGGGGCTGATAACGGCAGCCGTACCGCAGGCACCCGCTTCCTCGAAAGTCAGCAACTCTTCTTCGGGAACCGGACGGCGTTCTACCTTCATGCCCATGTCCTCTGCCAGCTGCATCAGGCTCTTGTTGGTGATGGAGGGCAGGATGGAAGTGGACTTCGGAGTGATATATGTATTGTCCTTGATGCCGAAGAAGTTGGCGGCGCCACATTCGTCCATGTATTTCTTTTCTTTGGCATCCAGATAGAACTCGCAGGCATAGCCCAAATCGTGCGCCTTCTTGTTGGCACGCAAGCTGGCTGCATAGTTGCCTCCTACCTTATAGACACCCGTACCGAGCGGTGCCGCGCGGTCGAATTCGCGGATAATGACATACGGATTGGTTGAGAATCCACCCTTAAAGTAAGGACCTACCGGGGTCACGAACACCACAAACAGATATTCGCTGGCAGGATGTACGCCTACTTGTGCACCGGTACCCACCAGCAACGGACGGATATACAGAGAAGCACCCGATTCATAAGGCGGAATGAAACGCTCGTTCAGCTTCACCACCTTCAGAATAGCTTCTTTGAAACGCTCCGTAGAAAGTTCCGGCATCAAGATGCCACGGCAAGTGGATTGCAGGCGGGCTGCATTCTCCTCCAAACGGAAGATACGCACTTTACCGTCTTTGCCACGAAAAGCCTTCAAACCCTCAAACGCTTCCTGACCGTAGTGCAAACAAGTGGCAGCCATGTGCATAGGAATGGTTTCCTCACTGCAAACTTCCAGTTCGCCCCATTGTTCGTTACGATAGTAAATTCTCACATTGTAATCTGTCTTCATATATCCGAACGGCAGATTAGCCCAATCAAGTTCTTTCATATCTCAAAGTATTAGTTACTTCTATTACGTACATTTTGCAACAAAAATAGCTTTTATTCTTCAGATTCCCACTTCTCCGACAGTAATTTTTCAATTTCCTTGTCAGCTTTGGTCAATTTATCGCTGCAAAATGCTATAATTCCGTTTGCTTCCTTTATTTTTTCAGCAAGCACATCTATCTCCAGTTCGTTGTTGTCTATCTGGCTGACAATTTTCTCCAAACGTGCCATGGCTTCGGAGTAGGTCTCTTTTTTCTTGGTTACCGGCATAATTGAAATTAATTAATCGTTGTACTTCTCAAGCCGTTTGTCAGAATTCCCGTCTTTGGGCGATGCGTTCTCCCACTTCATCTCCTTGGACGTCAGTTTCAAAATATGATATTGTTCAGTACAATGTTCCTCTTTATCATACAACTTAATCAATTTTTCATCAAGACTTATGATATAAGTTCCACGAAAAGGGACTCCGTTAGATAACGGGCTTCCGGTATAAACTTCATAGGTCTTGTCTGCATTAAACGTATAGCAGGTCACAAAATCGTCCTGCAGGACTGGTTCTTTCACAATCCACTTACCTACCAGTTGAGGAATTTCGACCTTATCATCCTCATCCGTACATGAAATAAAACTAAATGCCATACTTATCAGTATCAGCATAAAAAACAAATTTTGTGTTTTCATCTTTGTTCATTTTAAATGATTTAAACAATATTCATAAAATGCAGAGATTTGCAAAACACTGCATGAATGAGAGGAGAGTTAAATATGTACTATTGAAACCACTTCACCATTCTGCAGACGGGTTGTTATCATATCATTCTCCTGCAGTTCATCTGCATTCTTCACTACTTTCCCATCTTTCAACGTAATGCTGTAACCGCGGGCCAACAACTTTTCCGGTGAAGCATCTGCCAATCGTTGTTGCAACAATTCCAGGCGATGGCGATGGCGGAACAAAGAGGAAGTCACAGCCTGCACCACATCTTTCCGCACAGTCAGCAAAGCCATTTTTGCATCGGATATACGATGGTATGCGGCAGAAGGAATCCGGTTCTTGTAACCAGAGAGTCTGCGCTGTTCCTGCTGCAACAGATTCCTGACACCCTCATGCAAGCGAGAAGCAAGCATTTCCAGTTCATCAGCAGCGCTGTCCATGGACTCTATTAAGAATTCGGCAGCCGCCGTAGGGGTCTTTACACGGGTATGTGCCACAGAATCCAGCACCGTGTCATCCCGCTCGTGACCGATGCCCGTTATGACAGGCAACGGAAACTGTGCACAAGCAGCAGCAAGCAGATAAGTATCGAAACCGGATAAGTCGGACGTGGCGCCTCCACCGCGAATAATGACAACCACATCAAACTCGGACAAGCGTGCATTTACCCGGTCGAGAGCAGAGAGGACAGACTCCTCCACACGGTCGCCCTGCATCAGGGCAGGAAACAGTTCCGTATAAAAGTAGAAACCCCGGGAATTGTTTTCCAGCTGATGACAGAAGTCACCATAGCCCGCCGCCGTCGGTGAGGATATGACGGCAATACGTTGCGGCAGGCGGGGCATATCCAGTTCTTTATTAAGAGTGAGCACCCCCTCTTCCTCGAGCTGTTTCAGTATCTCCCTGCGGCGGCGTGCCATATCGCCCAAGGTATAGGTGGGGTCTATGTCCTGCACCGTAAGGCTATAGCCGTAAAGTTCGTGGAAGCTGACGGTGACCTGCACCAGCACTTTGATGCCCGCAACAAACGCCTGCCCCGTGGCTTCCTCAAAATAGGGCTTCAGCAGGCGGAACACATTTGCCCAGATTGTTCCTCTCGCCTTAGCTATCAGGCTGTTGCTGCGAGGGTCTTTCTGCACAAATTCCAGATAGCAATGCCCCGTACTGTTGGTACGCACATCGCTCAACTCCGCCTGCACCCAACACTCGTCAGGAAGGCATTGTTCCAGACTGCGGCGCACAAGGGCGTTGAGCTCATACAAAGACAACGATTCCATATGGCTATCTTTTGAGCAGATAATCCTGATATGCTTTCCACATATCGGGCACGCCATAACCGTAGATGTTATCGGGAAAATCGGCACGGTCACCGGAACGGCGCACCAATTCCATCACTTCTTTTGCCGTAAGTTCGGGGCAAGCCTGCCACAAGCAGGCCACCATGCCGCACATAATGGGTGAGGCAAAAGAGGTACCGTTCGCCCTTCCCTGGTTGCCGTCCGTGCGTATCACGTCGGCACCCAGCCCGACGGCTACAATATCCGGCTTTATCCGATGGTCTGCCGTATTCCCTACAGACGAGAAAGGAGCCAGGACAGCCTCCTTGTCGACAGCGCCCACCGTCAACACATTCCCGGCATCGCCCGGAGGCGTAATCTTCTTCCAAGAACCGGCGCCCGAATTTCCGGCACTGCATACCAATACCATGCCCTTATCGGCTATGCGCGATGCCTGACGTGACATCAGCGCATGGTGCCCATCCAGATTGCGGAGCTTATAATTCTTGGATTTATCATCGAAAGCGTAATATCCCAATGAAGTATTGAGTACATCCACTCCCACGCTATCGGCATATTCCACAGCCGCAGCCCAGTAGTCCTGCTCTACCAGATGCTCGGAGTATTCGTCTTCGCTGCGCAGCAACCAGAAAGAAGCTTCGGGAGCCGTACCGGTCATGACACCGGGGCGGTTCATGGCGATGCACGAGAGCACCGCCATGCCGTGGCTGCTTTCGGCAAATATATCCGATTGGGGGTTCACAAAATCCTTCGTACCCAGGATGCGGATATTCTGCATGGCGGTTATCTTGTCGGCATTGTGGAAGCCCGCGTCGATAACGGCAATCGTCATTCCTTGTCCCTTGAAGCCTTCTTCGTGCAGCTTATCGCCATTGCTCAGCCGTATCTGGTCGACAGCCAGTCCATAAATGCTGTCGGGATGCACGCTCGGGCGGTTTATCAGAGAGTCGCGCTCCGTTGCCATGAACGGCCCGTCACCTCCGGGAGCTATCCATACCTTTTCCGTCTCCCGGACAAAAGGCAGAGCGGCAATGCGCTCCACCAATGCAGAGTCGTTGCAGGACACTGTAACAAAATTCTCCCACTTGCCGGTAACGACAATCTTCACGCCTTGCCTGCGAATCTCATCCACATACTTACGGCATACCGGAAGGTCTGTCGAGTCTATCGGAAGGTTCTGCTTGCGGCGGCGCTCAATCGCCTTTTCAGAAAGGAACGCTTCCGGATGTTCCAGCGAATACGTGGTGGCAGCCTTGTCCTTCAGGCTGATGCGATACTTCAAAGTGTCTTGCCGGGCCGATGCGCCTACAGCAGCCAAGATGAAAAGTAGAAGGAAAAAGAGTTTTCTCATATATCTGTGTTTTTATTATTTTCTGCAATATACATCCCGATGCCCCGTTGGGAAGCGATGAATGAGCCGCCAACCACACGCCGGCCGACGTAGAACACGGCAGACTGTCCCGGAGCAATGGCAGAAGCCTCCGACAAGAAGCGCACCAGCAGACGCCCGTCCTCCAGGCGCTTCACGGTGCAAGGGATGGGTTTGCTGCGGTAGCGGATGCGCACGGTAAGCTCTTCACTGCCAAAGAATTCCGCCTCGTCAATCAGGTTTTCCTCTTCGGCAAGCATGTATCCGGCTTTCAACTGCTCCGCATCGCCCAGCATCACGGTGTTCTTCTGCGGATTGATTTTCAGCACGTAGGCAGGTTTGCCCAAAGCAATCTCCAGCCCCTTCCTCTGCCCGATGGTGTAGTAAGGGAATCCTTTGTGCCCGCCCAGCTTGACGCCTTCCGAATTGACAAACCATCCCGGCCCCACCTCGCTGTCTATCTCCGGAGAGTGCTCGCGCAAGAAGTCGCGGTAGTCGCCCTTGATGAAGCAGACTTCCATACTTTCCCCTTCTTCCGCCTTGAGCGTATATCCTTTATCACGAAGATACCCGCGGACCTGCATCTTGGTGAACGCCCCCAGCGGGAAGATGCACCGCTTCAACACCTCCTGCCCCAGCCGCCAGAGGAAATAGGACTGGTCTTTCTTGTCGTCATCTCCGGCAACGATGTAAGTCTTCCCGTTCCGCTCCTCCAGACGGGTGTAGTGCCCGGTAGCGACGAACGCACAGCCCAGCCTGTCCGCCCACTCCGTCAGGATGCGGAACTTGAACAATGGATTGCACATCACACAAGGATTGGGAGTACGCCCCCGGCGATACTCATCAATAAAGTTCCGAACGATAATCCGGCGGAAAGCATCGCGCTCATCCGCCACATAGTGCTCAATTCCCATACTGTCGGCAAGGCTGCGGGCTTCCACCGGTTCGTCTCCCCACACCCACATGGTGAGACCGATTATCTCATAGCCCTGCTCCCTCAGCATCAGACAAGTGGCGGTACTGTCTATACCTCCGCTCATGCCGACCAATACTCGCTTCCCGGGTTTGTTCATATTCTGCAATTCATTTATATAGTCTGCAAAAGTACGCGTTTTCAAGCAGAATACACAGCTTTTTCGCTAAAGAGAAATGTATTTTCATCCTCCATCTCCTTCACCTTCTCCCTCAATCTTCCTATTCATCGGCTTTTGCGGTGAAACTCCTTTCCTTCGCGCTACCTCGCCCCGCAGGTGCTCCCGCATCTTCTTATCGACTGCGTACCGGTCTTTCACTGCACATTCCCTCCCCTCGGCATAACCATGTATGAATCAGCAGACAAGCACTGCAAAGACAGTGCATCCATTTTGCAGTAGCACTGCAACCGTATTTGCAGTGACGCTGCAACTGTTATGCAGTGACACTGCAACCCTTTTGCAGTGACGCTGCAACCGTTGTGCAGTGATGTTGCAGAAGTGAGGGAGTGAGGCTGATGAAGGGAGAAAGTGTCGCCGCGCCTTTACCGCAGTGAAGCCGGCAGCTGTCAATTGACGGCTGCCGAACCTTCAACGGGAAAGCGGACACAGAGTAAAAGCAGTTTCATCGCAAAAACCGATGAACGGGAAAGATTGGAGGGGGATTACTTCCTCAGCAGAACCGAGACAGTCTTCGCTCTGAAATAATCTTCGGACATGTAGAGCAGCCCTGCGTAGGCGCCATATCTTCCGTACGAATTCTTCAAGAGATAGTAGAAGCGTCCCGCCTCATCGTGCGCCGTGCCGATGAGGTGCATCATGTGGTCGTCTGTGGTAAGGAAACGCTCGAACTCATGTTGCCGCATCTCCTGTGTCACCGGATGCTGCGTCCAAAGAGCCATTCCCTGACGCGGACTGAAAGTATCTTCGCTCACATCTCCATGCCAAGCCACCGTCTTGCCGGCAGACAGCGCACGGCGCACCACCTGCTCCAACTCGTCCAGCGGAAGGTTGAAATAGCACTGATGCTCCCAGTTGTCCGGTACTTCCAATATAAAAGGGGTATAAAAAGGATGATGCGTGAAGCTCGTCAACTGCACATAATCCTCCGCCTTGAAGCGAAGCGAGTCGGCAAACGAACGGGCGGTATAGCTCCTGCCACGGTAGAGAAACGAATCGGGCACCGCCCCCATCTGCTCGTCCAGCAGGGCTACAGCGCGTTTCCTGTAGCCGGGGAGGTCGCAATGCTTCACGGCCTCCTCCGCCAGCTTCTTCAGTTGTTTCAGCAAAGCCCCGTGGTCATGCCTTTTGCTTCCCTGCCGTCGCCCCCGATATGCTTCCAACGGCAGCACACCGTCTTCCTCCAGCACACGGAGGAAAGAATGTCCCAGTCCGCCATTCCTGATTTCTTCCCTGCCGCAAGAGTAATAGTAGGCATCAAGCTGATTCAAGTATTTCTGCCTGACCATGTACATAGGCGACAGGCGCACGGTATCTCCGGGATGCCCCGCCAGCCAGTCAGACTCCAACAGAGAGGCCGAAGCATAAGTCCAGCAGGTAGAAGTGCGGCCCTGGTTCAGCGCCGGCGTATGGGCACACACTGCATCCGGTACGAAAACATGCGCCTCCAACCTCTTTTCCGTACGTGAACAGGCGGACAGAGCGAGGGAAAGGCATAAGAGGGGAAGTAATTTATTCATATGCAATCTATTAAATACAAAATTATTATTTCTTGTCTTGCCCTGCAAATATATTCATAATGAAATTAAAACTCAACCTATTCCGTACGCGTAATGCAAACCATTACGGAATATTGTAAAGAGCAACCATCTCTTTTGCTATATCACCCAACCGGCTACGCAACAATGAAGGCTGCAAAACCTCCACATCTGCCCCGTGCGAAAGCAACTCCTGCACAAAATCATACGTTGGCCGTATTCGGTATTCGTAAACGGTATGTCCTTCCGTAACTTCTACCGTACGTTGGGAATGATGCAATGGCAAGGCATCAAAATACTTGTCCTGAGGAGCGTAGACCTTCAACTGCACAGTCTCTATCCCTATATCATCATCTGCTACAATGCCAAAGCAGGCATCAAAATAAGACTGAGGATTGAATTCTTCCGGATAGTAAAACGTTTTCTCCGACACCTCCAAATCAAGAATACGGTCAAGCGAATAAATCATCACGCGATTATAATGCGGACTGCGTGCCACCACATACCAGCGCTGCCGGAACAATTTCAGACAATAAGGTTCTATTTCAAAGTTAGCAGGTACCTGTTGCCGAAAACTCTGATAGTCCACCTCAACAATCATACCGTCGCGCATCGCTTCAATCAGCGGAATCAGATACCGCTTTCCAGAAGGAACTTCTTCAAGCAAAATACGTGATTTTAGCTTACGGCTTTCAACTATCAGGTTGTCTACCGCAAACGAATTCAACAGCCACTTGCGCACACAACCTTTTTCCAATTCTTCTGTATCCTCTATATAATAGCAATAACCTCCACGCTTGATGCATTCAATATTGATGTCAAACAGCTCTTCTATCGCATCCCGATGATGATGAAAAGTACGGAGTGAAAGAGTTTCTCCACCACTTAGTTCCGAACGAAGCCAGCGAGCGTTGATTTCCTCGAATGTAATCTTACCCGCACGATGAATGGTCTCCAAGAGCCAAACATAACGACTAAAAAGTTCCTTACCCATATTGTTTTAACTTATAATTATTTATAGCCAAGTCTCAATCCTCAATTATCTTATACCAGAGTTCTGCCGCCAAATGGCATAATCCCTACCTACCTTTGCCGTAATCAAACCAATTCTAAAAACAACAGACCATGGACGTATACTCAAAAGAAACCTTTGAACTCATCCAATCAGAACGAGACACTGCCCGAAAACGGCACATACTGACAGCCATCGAGATGGAACTAAAACGAATTATCCCCACCACAACCATCCCGGGCCACCATTGCACTTATCCGCGTTTAGACAAAATCCAAGATAGAGAGACTTTGGATAGAATAGAATACCTCTTACACACAAGAAGCTATCTGCTGAACCAAATGTTCCTATGCAACCAGGCCGAAAAAGAACGTTTCAAACAAATCAATGAACTGCTTCTCGGACTGACCAGGCAAATGTATGCCCACACTGCTAATCTATATCGAGCCATGCACCAATCACTGAAAGACGAAACTTTTGATGATGATTGTGAGATTGAAGGTCGATTGCTGTTTAGCCACAACGGAAGCGAGTCCGTACTTGTTCTGGAAGAAGATATGTTCTATTCTTCGGACTTCAACCGCATAATCAAACTCATCGATACACTGCTCGATAAAAAAGGGCTTGCCGAGATAGAAAGTTGTTCCATTTCAAATGGCATCGACAATATACCGGATGTAACTGACAAAGCACTCGGTTTAACCGATGAACTCGATGACGAAACAAGCTGGGCAGAAGGCTGCTTGAGCAGGTCTGAACTGGAAGACATCTGCATTTGCCATGCAGTACACGACATTTGCACCCATAAGCCCTACTCTATCCCCGACCTATTGCGGATGAATGATTTCTGGGTGGAAGCCGAAGTGACATTCCAGCACTTTGCTTCCCAAACCAACGAGTAACGTCCAAACCCCTTATCTGCATCATCTTTTTCAGACATCAATAAGACAAGCTGTAAAAACATGCTGTTTGAAAAAACTGTTCCTACAATGTCTGAAAAAGATTTTGATTCCATCCACACTATCTTGGTCAGCGAATGGCGGCAAATGTATCAGCCAAGCTCCCTGCCATCTCTTCGATGTTGGTTCCTAAATAGGAATAACGCCGGGGATGGGAAGTCCATATCACCTTGGTAGAGTAGCCGGGCAAGGTATATACAGCCTGTAGCTTGTCCTTGTAATACACTTTCTGCCACTCAAAGTCCATACCCTCGAATACATCGTCACGTTCTTCCCAATTGAAAATGAAGATAAAATCCGGGTGGTAGGCTTCTATCACCGACTTCAATTTCTCAAAAGGGCGACCGGCTTCCCGGATTTGACAATAACCGTCCAAAGAAGTTATCGCTTCCCAATACCCTTCTTTCGATAAGCTGGTCTGCTGCTCTATGGCATTGATGTTTCCGTAACCAATCTCTTCGAGTATCACTTTGTCTGCGGCACTTATCTGCATTATGTCTTCAGTGTATCTGCCCGTGCGTATCAGTAGATGCAGTTTGGCAACCATTGTCCAAAAGGAACCGGCGTTATTTTTCCATCCCAACATTTTTTCAACATCTACACATGCCGCGTTTTTCCCCAGATAGTCTTCCAAAACATGATTCGTAAAAGCTTCGAAAAGTTCTTCTTGCTCCACCCAATAATAAGTATCCCTGCCCATATAGAATATTTTCACATCGGCATCGTTATATCGGGGCATCGTATAGGGCACAAATGGTCCCCATGGATACCCACAAGTATACAACGGTTGTGTCTTCTCGCAAAAAGCCTGCAAAAAAGGCTTGAAGTAATCTGTGTTAATACAGTTCATATCTTTAGCTTTTTAAGGTTGGCACAAAAAAATATACCGGTCAATCAAGTGCCGCGAAATCAAAATCCCCTCTGTTGCAACAAGCTTTCTCATAATCGAAGCTGTAGAGACGCATATAAGCCTCCTTCAGTTCTTTTGCACAATTACTGAAAGGATCCGACATATTGATTTTAGTCGTAACAATCACTTCCATCTCCGGTGTCAATACCAGACCATTTACTTTTTTAAGTCTCTTGGGCTTTACTTTAAATACTCTTGACATAATTACATTGTTCTCTAAATTCACCTACTCTTCTCGGTTTTCGGCATTTCCGGCTGTCATAACAAAAGAAAAAGGACACAGCACTCACTTTTTCCTATTTCTCCGGTTAGGTTCTGGTAAACCTTGAAATCAAAATAAGTAAAAGCAGCCTGTGCCCTTCGTGAGGGTACAAACCAACTTAGACCTATTGTTCTTGATTTCATGTTTAATTTACCAGATTTAACCGAATCGAACAATTGTCCGCAAGTTTGCAATATGTCTTGCCCGAAGGCTATTATTATCGTTTACATTCCAAAAAATCTTTTATTCAACACAAAGCTATAAAAACTTTTCCAAAATGCAAGCAGTAATCCCCAACATACCATGCAGACTACTTTTACTTTACCGCAAAAGTAGCTGCCGGATATGCCAAACAGTTGCATATCATCGCTTAAATGCAAGGCACTTCCGCCACAATTCCTAAACAGAAATTTATGTATCGGCATGAAAAGTTGCCTTACCATTCTCACTGCTGTATCTTACAGTATTACCGTCTCTACCCGATAATCCACTTACTGCCCGGTATCAACGAGATGAGCTTGGTTGCCACGAAACAACTGATAAACGTACATACCGCTATAACCGGAATGGCAGCCACGGTGGGCAATCCCAATGTAGACTTAAACACCGACACCCACAAGCCAAGCCAGAATATGTGCATAAGGAACATGCCGTAGCTGAGTCTCGACATTTCGGCAATGAAGCGCGGAGGTTGCGGAATGCTGATGCAACTGAACAGCAGAAACGTGCCTGCCGTCAACGCCACGCAATTAAGGGTGCAGAAAGCCCATCCCACCTCAATGACCGGCGTAGAATGAACCACTCCCGGAACAGCCTGGACATAGAACGACCATATGGTAGCCACCGCCCCGACCAGCATAAGCAGGAAACCGACCCACAGACGCAAGGAACGCCCCCAAGTAAGATGCACGCGGATATAATGTGCCAGCACAAGGTAGCCCAAATAACCCGAGAAATACCATAGCATGTGATATTCGTTCCAGAAGCACTGTCCCCACACCTCACCAAACCAACGGTTGAGGAAAGGTATGCAAGTAGAAACCAGGAACAGTCCGATGAAGAAACGTTCTTCTTTCGCCGAAACCTTCTCCAGCCACGGTGAGATGACCGGGATGAACAGGTAAAGGCCTATCAACGGATACATGAACCAGAAGTGTCCGGCAAGCATAGGAAAGTTCAGCCAGATGCGTGAAAGGTCGTTCATAGACTGTTCGCCGTCTATCTGTCCCCACAACATGGGCAACGTGCTGTACAGCACCATGAAAAAGATGAACGGCGGCATGATGCGCAGGAAACGTTTGCGGTAAAACTCCCAACAGCTTTGTCCCTTCTTCATAGGCGCAAGCAGGTAAGCCGAAACAATCATAAACAGAGGCACAGACATACGTGAGAAGCCATCGTAAATAGATACCCATAACCTATCGGCCTCGTTCTGAAGGAAAGCCTGCGGTCCCACCATGTCCGTAGAACCTACAGCTCCATAATAATTCTCGCTGGCATGAACCAGCATGACCAAGAAGCACGCAAACACGCGCACATAATCCAAAAAAGCAATACGTTTCATTTTATTTCAAGTTTTCTGTTTATGCAAAGGAGTTAAAGGTATCAGCACTTCACTACTGTCCGCATCATTCATCAATTTATTCTTTTGTATTCGGGAACGCAGTTATCCTTAACCGCGCCGCTCCCATGGGGATGAGTGTGATTTCTTCTTTATCGCCTCTCGCCGCATCCTCTTCGGGCAACACACCACACAACCCGGTTTCATCTATTTCCCATTCGGGAACCAATCGGCCGACAGCCTTCACCTCCAAAGGTACATTGGCCACCGTAAAAGGGTAGTCGTCAGCCGGCCATGATTTACGGATTACCTCGAAGTGCTTCAAGGGTTCTGTCTTGTCCAACACCAGCGAATAATTCCACGCGCTGCCGGGATATATCTCAGTAGTGGGCCATTTTTGAGGGTCAGCATCTTTCTGCCATTTAGAATCACCGATGGCCGTTTCGCGGCTGTCCTTCTCCACATATTTCTCAGCAATCTTAAGAGAGAGCGTGAGAGGACCGTAATCCACACTTACGCTGTTTTTATTGACCTGCCAGGTGCGCATGGACAAAGACATCGGAAACGTCAATTCCACGCGGTCCCCATCCGACCACTCGCGATGGATGCAGAGATACTTTCCTGCCACGGGAGCCGCATCCACTTCCTCACCATTCACGCGCACTTTCGCCTTTTGAGTCCATGAAGGAATCCGGAAATAGAACGGGAAGACGACTTTCCCCCCGGTAGAGACAGAAAAGCGGATGTCTTCCTCAAAAGGATAATTCGTCTCTTCGTGCAAAGTGATTTCCTTTCCATCAGCTACTTTCACCACAGCCTTGCAAGCTGCATAAAGAGCCGTTGCCACTCCATTGTCGGGAGTTGCCAAAACCAGATGTTCGGCAAAGTAGGGCCAGCCTTGTGCATGATTGTGCTGGCAGCAACGACTGCTGAAAGGATTCATCGAAAGAAACGGTCCGCGGTTGTCGATGCCCGGATGATGATTCTTGGAATCACTGACGACATGGTTCGGGCAAGTGATGTAGCGCAGCGCTTTAAAGTCCGGCATCACGGCAACCGGATAAGAGTTAAATGCCACTTCTTCGCAATGCTCGGCCCATAAGGGGTCGCCCGTCATGCGAAGCATAATTTCATCGGAAGCCATCTGCTCAACCAGCCCGCAGGTTTCCACCCCCTGGCGAGGGTCGATATATCCCAAACGGGCATTCTCATCCGCCCCGAACATGCCGCCGGGCACCTGCCCGAAAGTACGACGGATCAGCCGATGGACATTATAAGAGGCTTTCAGCATGGCAGAATCACCGGTCTGCATATAATAAGTGGCAGGCTCACGGAAACATTGAGCAATGTTTACGTTGTGCCAGTTGGGCAAAGAGGTCGACTGAGTCCAGTCCGCAGTGTTGCGATGAATCTTTTCGGCCAATTCGAGCAAAAAAGCATCTCCCGTATGGCTGTAAAGCCAGTAGATGCTGATGATATTATCACCTCCACGACTGTTCTCCCAAAAGTCTTCCAGAAGCCGGTCGTCGGGGACCGTCATCTGCCATTTAAAGTAGTTTGTCATCAGGTCTATGACACGCCGGTCCTGAGAATACTCGTAATAAGATTGCAGGCACCAGAGCATGATCATCTGTGCCCAAAGTTCGCGCTTCCCATTGCGTTCGTTGACCGGGCCGAAATAACCGTCCGGCTGGCAGCTGGCAAATACGCCTTCAATCCAGTATTTGGTTTCTTCTATCATCTCCGGATCATTCAGAATATATGCCAAACTGCTATACCCTTTGAGCCAATAGGGAACTTCCTCCCAACCATGGTCTCCGCCGGTCGTAAGCCAGGCATTGTCATCCTTTTCCAACCAAGCGCTGATTTCCCCTAAATGTCCGGTCAGGCCGTCGCGCTGCAACTCCAGAAATTTCCTTACCCAACCCTCGGGGCGGATGCTGCCTACCGGCAATTTTATAAAGTTCAACGGACGAAGCGGGGCACGGTAACCCATATAATTGGCATTGACAGCATGTGTATCCGGCCGGTCCACCACCGTCACCGTACCGGCAGAAGAGGCAGAAGTACAAGCCGTAACCGAAACTGTCAATGCCACGAAAAGGAGGGCAGCCACCCATGTATATAAGTTCTTCATGTTATATCTTAATCAATGTTATTCAATAAATCCACCTTCCCCTCATTAACCAACTTCAATATCAGCTCACCGAAAAGGGTGTTCTGCCAGGCAAACCAGGGGCGGGTGAAGTTGGTTGCATCATCCTTATGAAACGATTCGTGCATAAAGCCGGTACCGGCATCCGTATCCATCAGCATCTTGATGCAAGTTTTGATTTCGGCATCATCCCGGCTTGTGAAGGCTTTCATCATAATGCTCATGGGCCACACCATGTCATAGCCGATATGCGGTCCGCCGATGCCCTCGCCGGCTTTGCCGCTGAAGAAATAGGGATTGCTGTCGCTCCACACAAAACAGCGGGTATTCTGATAAATGGGGTCATTGACATCTACATCTCCCAAATAGGGCATGGCAAGCAAGCTGGGCACATTGGCATCGTCCATCAGCAGATGATTGCCGAAACCATCAACCTCGAAAGCATAGATGGTACCGAATTCAGGATGGTTGTAGGTTGCATAGCGTTTCAAAGCCATCTCCACCTCATCGGCCAAGGCACGGCAGTCGGCAGCCAGGGCAGTCTCCCTGTTCACTGTTTCCAGAATCTCGGCAGCCTTGCGCAAGGAAGTGACGGCAAAGAAGTTGGAAGGCACAAGGAACTGAAGCGTTGTGGCATCGTCCGACGGGCGGAAGCAGGACACGATGAGTCCCACCGGACGGACAGGAGCACCCAGACCGTCATTGTTCAGCGTATCGAGCGCACGCTCCGTCTTGCGTTGGAATTTGTAGGGACTGACACCCTCTTTGCGCTGCTGCTGACAAAAAGTAGTATAAATGTTGCGGATGGCTTCCAGCCATTCAGCACCGAAAACCGAAGTGTCACCCGTCACCTGCCAGTAGTGATAAGCCAACCGCAAGGGATAACAAAGCGAGTCGATTTCCCATTTGCGTTCATGCAGTTCGGGCTTCATGTCAGTAAGGTCACTCATCCAATGCCCATCGGGCAGCGCACCGTCGTTGTAGGCATTCGCATACGGGTCGATATTGATGCACTTGAACTGGCGCAGAATAACACCAGCCAGCATCTCTTTCAGTTTCGGGTCGTTGTTGGCAAGCTGCACATATGGCCATACCTGCGCCCCTGAGTCACGCAACCACATAGCATGGATGTCACCCGTATATACAAAAGTATCAGGCTTTCCATCGCTACCCTTGCGGAAGTGCACAGTAGTATCCAGCGTATTGGGAAAACAGTTGGCAAACATCCAGGAAAGCTTGCGGTTCTTCAAAAGTTTCTGTACACGGGCAATCTCTTTCTCCACGGCAGTGGAACGGAAAAGGCGTTGTTTCTCTTTAGGACGGTTAGAGGAATAGTTTCCGGCAGATGCCGTATTGTCCTGCACGGCCACAAAACCCGCATCGGCAAGAAGGCAGCTACCATTGGCAGCCTGAACCATCCCGGCAGCCGCAGCCAGAACAAGACTGAAACAAATCTTTTTGGAATTAAGACTCATATTTCTTCTATATAAATTTGAATTGAAAATTGCTATTAGTCAAGTGGGGTTTGGGTAGCTTTCACTCCCTCGAAAGTCATGCGCACCGGCTTTATCTTTCCTTTTTTGTCAAAGTACATCCGATCAATGCAGGTGGCACGGCTGTTTGCAGCCGTTTCTCCCAACGGGCGACGGTGGTAAATGATGTACCATTCGTCCTTGCCTTTTCCACGCACCACCGAATGATGTCCGGCACCGGTAGCTACACCGGCATCCTGCTGAAGAATTATTCCCTCGCGATGGAACGGTCCGAAAGGAGAGTCGGCAATGGCATAGGCCACACGGTAGTCGGGGCTTCCCCAACCGCCTTCCGACCACATGAAGTAATACTTTCCGTTACGTTTCAGCATGAAAGGACCTTCTACATAGTCCTGAGGAGTCACTTCTTTATAGACTGTGCCATCATCAAAAGGAACGACACCAAGTAAATCGGGAGACAGTTTCACGATGTTGCAATGCCCCCATCCGCCATAGTACATATAGTAAGTGCCATCGTCATCGCGGAACACAAACTGGTCGATGGGTTGTGCGCCATTCACAATCTTATCAATCAAGGGCTTGCCCAGCACATCTTTGAAAGGACCTGCCGGATTGTCTGCCACAGCCACACCGATACCGCCAATCTCAGAGTTGTTCTGTATGTCGTTCCCTCCGAAGAAAAGATAATAACGGTCATTGGCCTCGATGACAGCCGGTGCCCACAAAGCACGGCGCAGCCATGGGATGTTTTCCTTTGAAAGCACGCGTGGATGCTTGGTCCAATGCACCAAGTCGGGCGAAGAATAGGCATCCATAAAAGTCTGTTCATCATAAGGAGCGGAATATGTAGGATAAATCCAGAACTTCCCGTCCAGCACCACCCCCTCAGGGTCGGCATACCAACCGGGAAAAATCGGATTGCCGCTGCGTTTCTTTTGAACTTCTTCACCGGATTGCGCATAAAGAGAAGAAGAGGCACAAAACAATGCCAGGCAGTAAATAGTAAGTTTCTTAAGTTTCATGGTAAATAGGGTTTTCGAACAGTGATTTATCGTAAAAGAGAGAGGGTGTGCCAAAACGTTTTTCAGCTATCATTCCGTCAGACATTCGGCACACCCTCATCATTAATTGCTATGGTTTTGGCTTTGAAATCACTTCTTCTTTTTAAGCGTTTTCGAGAAGGAGTAAGGAGCGTCCTCCTCTCCTGCCCCACGCTGTTTGTTGGGCACATTGTCCATAGTGAAACGCAGTGAGGAGCCGTTCATCAGTTGCCCGTGCGTCAGATAGTTGCGTGTATAGTCAACGCCGTCCACTGTGAGTTTCTGCACGTAGCGGTTGGCGCGACTATTCTCAGGAGCTTCAATCGTCACAGTCTTGCCATTTTCCAAGTGCAGACGCACAGAACGGAAGAGAGGAGCACCCAGCACATACTGGTCTGTACCCGGACAGACGGGATAGAATCCCAAAGCTGAAAATACGTACCAGGCAGATGTCTGGCCGTTGTCTTCATCACCGCAATAGCCGTCGGGATTGGCATTGTACATGCGCTCCATGACCTCACGCAGCCAGTACTGCGCCTTCCACGGCTGGGAGGAATAGTTATAGAGGTAAATCATGTGCTGTATGGGCTGGTTGCCGTGAGCGTAGTTGCCCATGTTCATGATCTGCATCTCCCGGATTTCGTGGATGACACTGCCATAATAGCTTTCGTCGAATACAGGCGGCAGCACAAACACGGAATCCATCATCCGGTTGAAGGAATCCTTGCCCCCCATCAAATCAATGAGCCCTTGCGGATCGTGGAAAACCGACCATGAATAATGCCAGCTGTTTCCTTCGGTAAAGGCATCACCCCACTTCAAGGGATTGAACGGCGATTGGAACGTACCGTCCTCATTCTTGCCGCGCATCAGCTTGTGGGCAGGGTCGAAAAGATTCCGGTAGTTCAGCGCGCGTTTGGCGAAAGGAGCCAGTTCTTTCTTCGACTTGCCGAGCGAAAGTCCCAACTGGTAGATGCACCAATCGTCATAGGCATACTCCAGCGTACGGGCTGCATTCTCGTTGATACCCACATTATAGGGCACATAACCCAGCTTGTTGTAATACTCATGTCCCAGGCGTCCGGTAGAGGAAACCTCGGGATGCACATTCTCCGTACCGCTCTTCACGGCTTTCCATAATGTCTCGATGTCGTAGCCACGCAGACCTTTCAGCCAGGCATCCGCCACCACAGAGGCGGAATTGTTGCCCACCATGCAACCACGGTGTCCCGGACTGGCCCATTCGGGCAGGAAACCGCTCTCCTTG
Source organism: Bacteroides uniformis (assembly GCF_025147485.1). NCBI lineage: Bacteria > Pseudomonadati > Bacteroidota > Bacteroidia > Bacteroidales > Bacteroidaceae > Bacteroides > Bacteroides uniformis. The sequence goes on from NZ_CP102263.1 coordinate 333,951, forward strand.
TAAGTGTTGGCCAATCCTTCCTGCATCTTGGCATTCATGGATGGATACATCAGGTTGAGGAAGGGGAAGAGACAACGGAAAGTGTCCCAGAAACCGGTGTCGGTAAACATATAGCCGGGTAGCACCTCACCATTATAGGGGCTGTAGTGCATTACCTGACCTTGCGCATCTATCTCGTAGAAACTGCGCGGGAAAAGCACCGAACGGTAGAAACAAGAGTAGAAAGTACGCAGACGGTCGAGGTCGGTATCCTGCACTTCAATGCGGCCCAGCACCCGGTTCCATTCGTCACGCCCGGCTTTCGCCACCTCTTCAAGCGTCCGGCCACCCAGTTCCTTCAAGTTCAACTCAGCCTGCTCGTGACTGATGAATGAGGAAGCCACACGTACATTCACCTGCTCGCCACGGAGGGTATGAAAACCGATGATGCCACCGGCATGATTGGCACCTGCCTCGGTGGTACGGGAATCAATCTTTCCGTCCTTCACGGCAGCAGTATAAGTAAAAGGCTTATCGAACTGCAATACAAAGTAGTTCTTGAAATTGCTTGGCACGCCACCGCTGTTCTTGGTAGTGTAGCCTATGATTTTCTTTTCAGCCGGAATGATTTTCACAAAAGAGCCGTTGTCCATGGCATCTACCACCACATAGGCTTCCTCCGTTTCAGGGAAAGTGAAACGGAAAGCAGCGGCACGCTCGGTAGGAGCAAACTCCGCCGTCACATCATGGTCGGCAAGATAGACCTTATAATAATAAGGAGTGGCAGTCTCGGCTTTGTGAGAAAACCAACTGGCACGCTCGTCCTGGTCGAAAGCCACCTTTCCGGTAACGGGCATAATGGCAAACTGTCCGTAGTCGTTAATCCACGGGCTGGGCTGGTGCGTCTGCTTGAAGCCGCGAATCTTGTCGGCATCATAGGTGTAAGCCCATCCGTTACCCATGGTTCCGGTCTGTGGAGTCCAGAAATTCATGCCCCAAGGCATAGCCACGGCAGGATAAGTATTACCCGTAGAAAGGGAATGCTTGGACTGCGTGCCAACCAAGGTGCTGACGTAATCCACAGGTGTAATCGGCTCATCAACCGGCAACGAGGCCGCCTGCATACCGCCAACAAGAAGGAGGGCGGTTCCCCATGCAAAGAGTCTTTTCATTCGTTTGGTAAATTTTGTCATTGTTTATTTTGCATCAACTTGCCTTCAAGCATCTTCATGTAATATCCGCCTATTACCGAGCGGGCCTTGAAGCCACGCCAGTTGGGTTTGTCGGTAAACACCCAGTCGGACATCGGCACGCGGTCTATCGTTTCGTTCATGAACTTATGCACCGGGACGATGAATTCACGGAAAGTAGCCTGGTCGGGAGCCATAGTGGCAGTCCACATAATCCAGTCGGTCTTGGTGTAAGTCTCACGATTGTCGAGGGGCAGACCATAGATATTCTGCTTGGCCAGATAATAAGGTATCTCCATTTCTGCAATTTTGCTGTCGAAGATGTCCAGTCCGAGCAGTCTGTCCCAAACCAGGTTGTACTTCTGGCTCCATGTACCCGGCTTGTCGAAAGTCAGGCGATAATGGTCGCCGTCGTTGGCCATGCGCTCCCATTCGGTAGCCATCTGGCGTGCCTTCGTTGTATAGGCTTCGGCCACATCCTTCTTGCCGAGCATTTCAGCCAACCGGCCATAAGAGGCCACTCCTAAAATTGCCTTGATGGAAAGATTGGTGTTATGCGCAAAGTGTCCGGCGAAGTCATCGGTACAGAGTTGGTTTTCAGGGTCAAGTCCCTTTTCCACCAGATAGTCTGTCCAAGTGGTGAGCACTTCCCAATGTTTGGCAGCATAGTCGGCATTGCCTTCTACGGCAGCAATGGCAGCTGTAAGAATCAGCATGTTTCCACTCTCTTCCACCGGCATATCGCCTCCGTAGACCTGGCCGTTGGCAAGAGGATAGGTACCCAAATCATGGGCGGCGAAGGGCTTGGTCCATTTGCCGCTTTCACTATAATGGAAGATACCGTTCATCATGCCCTTCTCCAGTTCCGGATTATAAATCAGATAGAGGGGAGCTGAGGGATAAGTCAGGTCCACCGTATTGATACAGCCGTTACTGTTGTTTTCCTTCGACAGCCACAACAGGTCACCGTTGGGGGCTTCCACCAGTTTGTGGGCGGCAATGGACTGACGGTAGGCCAACGCGCAGAGTTCGGCATATTCCTTGCCGCCTGCTGCTGAAGCGTCTTCCATCAACTTCTTATCGAAAGCATAGCAACGTGCCAGCAATTTGTCATACTCATTGTAGGCAGCCAGCATTTCAGCCTCGATGGTACGGTCGCCTTTTGAGTTCCAGTAAGGACGCAGGTTTGTACCGAAGTACTGGATGGAATAGATGTCGTCATAGCCCAGCATTATCTTGTCGGTAACATTCTTCACTTTGCCATGGCTACGCACCAAAGCCATGTTTCCATTGCTGTCCTCTCCCTCGAGCGAAGCTGAGTTCAAAGTTCCGTTCACGAAGTTCTTGCGCAGTTCGGTACTGTTGCCGACACTGTATGCAGTGTTTTCCTTGCCGGCAACCATGTAGAAATATCCCCAGTCAATGCGGAGGTCATCGCCCTGCTTTGCCAGGATGTTCTGTTCCTTGCTTCCACTCTTCAGGTAGAGCAGCCCGTCAGCTTCATATCCCTTGCTTGCAGATTGCTGGTAAGGCTGGTCGAGCGCCCAGCGCGGAGAAGCCTCAAAATACACCTCCACTTCGTGTTCCCTGCCGTCACGGGCAGCAACACTATAAGTAAGGTAATTCACGGGACGGCTCAGCAGCTTCAGGTCTTCCATAAAGAGAGGTGCCGTGAAGGTGACTTTCAGGTCGACACCACCACAGGTAAAAGCGTAGTGTGTCTGCATGGGCTGCACGTCGGCAGAGGTCTGCACGGCTGTATTGCCAAACACAGTTTCCAGATGTTTCGGAATCTGCAGGCCGAAGTCGAGCAAGCCGTTACCAACCGGATTGATACATTCGGCGGCAATGATGTTGTCGCCCTGCTTCAAAACCGCCAAAGCCTCATCGGGAAGTTTCACGACTTTGTTCTTGTTGCACGTGGTTCCTGTGCCGTGTATTTTCACTCCGTTGATGTAGAATACGGCATCGTCATCGTTGGAGAATTCCAGATAGACAGGTATACCGGTCAAATCACGGTCAATATTTACCATACGGCGCACCCAGATATTACGGGTTCCCCACTGGGTTTTTGCCGTAGGCTCATTTTCCTTGGTACCAAAGGCACCACGGTCTGACTTCCATTTGGAATCGTCGTAACCCGCAGAGGTCCAATCGCCCGCAGGCTTCTCCGTGGTATACCGGCCCGTCCAATCGCCTTGCTGCGAGGTGGGCACGATGGCATTCATCTCCAATTCCTCGGTTCCCATAAAACGGTAGGAAACACCGTCTACCTTCACCACGCCAATCAGTGGGAAATCCTTACCCGTCCAATGGCGAACGGGGCTGTCATAAAGGTTATCGCTCATGGACCATGCACTGGCATAAGGGTCGATGGTAACAAGCGGGTAGGCTGGAGCTCTCAAGTCATTCTTGACGACTTCATAAGACGTATCCTTGTCACTGCACGCAAAAAGGCATGATACCAACAAGGTGTATAAAAGCTTTTTTCTCATATTGTTTATATAAAATAATTGTTTATGTTGTTACACTTAAAAAAATAAAAGGCCTGAGATTACCAGCAAAACTTCACCGACACTCCGTCAGGATTATTCTCAAACTCTATCAAATATGTATGGCTTGCTGCATGCCAACGCTTGGCATCGAATACTTCTCTGCCGTCGACTGTCACACTCTTAGGACAACGGGGCAGCAGCACCCGCGATACGTTTGAAGTCTCGGCAGGACTTTTCGCCACATAGGAGTACCGGCCTTTTCCGCGTTCTTCCTGTTCTTCGCGACTTGCTGAAGCCAGAACCTGCGGCTTCTTCTTACCGGCTACACGTTCTACATTCAGCAACAAGGCTTGCTCACCCGGATTTATCCGCTTGGAAGTGTAGATCGGTAATTTGGGGTCGAAAAGGTCAATCAAACATCCTTCCACAGTAAACGGCTCGTCGCTCACGCTTTCTTCAAGCACAGCAGCCAAGTCGTAATCTCCCCTTTGCAGATAGAAGTTATTTTTGAACTCCAGCTTCCCCGCTTTCGCATTCTGCTCGTACATTCGGGCCGCAAGATACAAAAAATCTTTGTCACCGCCTTCATGCAGGACATAATCTTTAGGGTCGGTACGGACAATACATACGGTTCCCTTACCGTAACTGTATTCTCCCTGTTCCGGTCTGGCAGGAAGTCCCATCTGCTCAAAAAGATGTGCGGAAGGAGTAGTATAGTTATGCCCGTTGGTATTCCACCATTCTCTTACATTCTGAAAAGGGTCGTTGTCCGTCCCGCTGTAAATCAGCACTCCGCCCTTCTTCACCCAATCGGCAATGTGGCTGTGCGCTTCGGACTCAAGCGGTTTCATGTTTGCATAAGTCATCAGCAACACTTTTGTGTCAGCCAGCGCTTCTTTATAGCCGAGGTTCTCAATGTGGACGGTCTTGACGGGCACACCTCGTTTGAGCAAAGGCAACGCCTGACCGTAGAAGTTGGCAAGTTGTGGGTCTTCATATCCGTTGTGCGTAGGGAAACGCTGGAACATCAAAGAATTTGCCATCAGTACGCTGAATCCTTCGCTTCCGGTCAGTTTATTATCGGTCAGAGGCATACGGTTCAGGGCGTTAATCATCACTTGCATCTGTGTGGAATAGAAACGGGGAATGCGTTCTTTCTTGTCGCTATTGGCACTTGTACGGTATAGCCCTTCGTAGATACGTTCCGGCCAAGGCATCACTTCGTAATCGGCTATGTTGGGATAGAGCAATTGCGCCGTAAAGGTGGCCTGATAATTCTTCTTATAGTCTGCCCAGTCACGCGGCCAGTCTTCAATAGGATCTGTCAGAAAGAACATCTTACGACCGGTGGGAGCAGTCATCGACTCCATGGAACCATACTCCAGATAGGCAGTCTCGAACACACGCTCACGTTTGCGACCGTCAAAGAAATTCGGCTCGCGCGAAGTTCCGGTCCATACCTGAGCGATGTAACCGTCTACACAAGGAAGTGAAGCAAGACTTGCTTCCGGACTGACAATCTGCCATTGCGAATAGTTCACCAACGAGTGGGTGGGAACGTAGCACTTCACGTCCATCCCTTTGCTTTTACCATATTCCTTGGCAAAGGTGAAGACTTCATTCAGTGCACGATAGTACAAGTAATACTTGAGTTTGCTCGACAAGTAAGTGTTTTCCGGAGATTCATGTTGCGGTCTCCAGTCGAAGCCATAGTATTTTTTCCATTCTTTCTTAAAGGACTCACTGTAACCGGCTCTTGCCCAGAATTCCGGTTCCTCCATGAAGATGGCATCCACGCCGGCGTCGATTACTCTCTTCACATGTCTCTCTTTCAGATAACTTAAAAAATTCTCCGATGGTACGATATAGGGCACCATGTGACCGTGCCATATCGTGTCTCCGGCCTGCGTGACCTGCCCTTCGTCCAAATGCCATTTCCCGTCCCATTGTCCGGTGAAATAGTCCTGATATTCACCCCAGGCAATACCGGTCATAAAGTGTATGATATATCCACGCTCTTTCCAGGACTTTACCCGGTCCTCGAAAGACAGCTTGCGTGACTTGTCCGAGGGATTTCCCCCTACTCCATACACCATCACCGCATCGGCCCTGTTGTCGATGGAAGGCTTCCACTCGCGTGAGGTTTGAAAAGTGGTCTTGACATTATCCTTGGTTTGGGCACTTACGGAGATGCCTGTTGCCAAGACAGCCAAACTTATCAAAAAATGTTTTTGCTTCATATTGGTTTCTCGTTTTTATGGTATTAATCATTACTCTTGCCATTATAGTGGCAAAAGATTGCCTATATACAGGCAAGACCGTGCCACTATAGTGGCACAGTCCCGGCTGTATGTCATCAGGCTACGGAATAAGCACTTCCATCGGCTCGCTGTAGTTCCAACGGCGTGTACCGCTACCTACGGGTGTGTCGTAGTTAATACGTGCGGCAGCGCGTACAAACACTTTGCGGCCCGAAGGTACGTTACCGTTCGACTGGATGGTAACTTCCTTCCCCAATAAGCCCTCGAAACTCTTGCCTTCATAGTTGATGCTGCTCGACCAACGCTCGTCGCGTGCCCGGTAGCCTACTGTGTTTGAGTAGCTGACGAAGAATTGGATGTCGGTCACGTTCAAGTATTCGTCCTTCCAATTGCCCATCGGCTGGATTTTCTCACGGAAGACCTCATCCGACACGCCGCGTGTTACGCGTACTTGTGCCTTGATGACACCGTTGCTCACCTGCGGATTGCCCACAAACTCGACGTTCAGGAAGGGCTGCACCTCGAACTTCACTTTCGTCGTGCCACTGATTTCAGTATTGACAGAGCCGTCGTGAAGCAAGGTACCGTCTGTATTCTCACGTACTAACGGAATGAACGGACCGTCGATACGGACATTATACTCACCCTTGAAGATTTTCGTGTTCTGGAATGTACCGTCCATCATGCAGTAAAAATCCGGGTTGTGTTGCACATTGTCACCCCAACTCAATTCGGTCAGGCGGACACGGATGCCCTCACTGCCCTGGTCGGTCAATACACGCTTACCGGTCGCTTCATCTACCACCTCACCCCAGATAGTCTCGGAAGGTTCCTCATAGTTGTCTATTTCGAACATACTACACGAGGTTAACATGAACAGGGCGCTGAATAAGCTATAGAATATTGTCTTTTTCATACGTTTTAAGTTTTTAAATTATTGAGTTTTATCGATTAGGCTGCTGGTCAATCACAGGACTCTTAGAAACCTCACCACCCGGAATCGAGAAGTAATAGTCCAAAGGAGTGTAGCCAAAGTCTTTGTCACCGGCAGTCGTATAGTTGAAACAAACGTCGAAGAACCACTTGCCTGTCTCCGTCGAATAGAACGGATAGATACCACGGAAACGATAACGGGTCGTGTTGCTGAAACGGTCCTTGTCACGTTGCTCACCCCAGAATCCGTCGCGACCTTCATAGTGGTTCACACGCCAGCGGCGCAAATCCCACTTGGTCTTATGTTCGAAAGCCAACTCTTTGCGGCGTTCCTTGCGGACGATGTCGCGGCTGTCGATTGTACCAGCCAGTGAGGAAGTCAGTAACCGGGCACCAGCACGTTCGCGGATGTCGTTGATAGCTTTCGTTGCAACACTTAGCATATCCGTGTCGTCCGGCGAAGATACACCAGCCAGTGAAAGTTCCACAGCAGCCTCGGCCGCATTCAGCAACACCTCGGCATAACGCATCAAGATGAAAGGTTGTGCACTGTTACCTTCCCGGGGAACAAATGCAGGGTCAGGATTCAACCATTTACGTGCCAACAGACCGGTCATGGCACTTCCACCATCTTCATAGAAAGGACCGTTCTGACCGGCAGCCTTCATCGTAGAGCCGTCGGGCAGGGTTACAATTTCCTGCTGGTCTTCCGATTTCGGACTGAGATAAAGCGTTTTGGGCTTCTCTTTATAAGCACTCAGATGGTTGTACTTAGTAGTGGCCGAACCATACGAATAGTCGCTAAGAAGTGGCTTGATAGGCGTGGAACCCGTATAAACACCGGCATAAATCTCAATCTCCTTGCCTTTGAACATATCACCGGGGAAGATGACATAAGCACGCAGACGAGGCTCAGCATTTTTGTAGTAATCCATCGGACTATCATACATAACGTAGTTGCCTTCGGTAGAAGAATTGCCCGTCGTCACCTTCAGGGTACCATCAGGATAACGGTCGAAACCGTCGAACAGCTCTACAAAGTCGGCTGTCGGGCAAACGCCACAATTCAACGGAGCCTTGAAGGTAAGCGGCAGATTGTAAGAATCGTAAGCGTGAGTGCTCGTGGGATAAGCGTACTCCTTCACATAGATGTTCTCAGGATTATTACTGAGATCGGAGAACATATCTACCATATTCTGATATTGCGCTTCCGGATCGTTAGCAGCCCATTTCTTCTTGTAAAGTGAATATACACCGCTTTTAATCACCTCTGAAGCAGCTTTGTAGGCTTCGGTGAAGTACTTCTTGGATGCCTCTTGCCAACGGCTTTCATCGAATCCAATCACACGTACGCCCGTTTTGGCACCCAAGCCGGTCAGACGGCCGGTTACCGTTTCATTGTATTTAGCTACACTACCTGCATAGAGCATCGCTTCCGACTTGAAAGCCAGAGCCACGTACTTGTTGCTATAGCCGCTCTTGGGACTGCCGGGCATCATCAGTTCGATGGCCTTGTCATAGTCAGCCAAAACCTGATTCCAAGTTTCTTCCTCACTGGCACGGGGCACTTCCAAGTTGCCGTCTCCGGGATACTGGATGACCTTTGTTACCAAAGGGATACCACCGAAACGACGGGCCATGGCGTAGAAGACCGTGGCACGCACGTAATAAGCTTCACCCAAATAGTGATTGTAGGTAATCTCGGCGTAAGAGCCTTGGTATTTCGGCAGGTTCTCAATCAGGTAGTTGGCATCGCGCAACAATTCAAAAGCTTTACCCCAGTAAGCATTGTCTTCACCGGTAAACGCACGGCAAATACCATCGCGGTTCATTGCTTCGCCGGTACCATCGATACCGATAGCATTCAGCCATCCGTTAAAATTCAAACCCCATTGAGACAGATATTTGAAATCTTCCCACGGCATATTGCTATATAGACGCGCCATGTAGATGTCCATACCCGATTCGTTGGAAAGCAACGACTCGGAAGTCACGATATTTTTGGGAGCAATATCCATATCGACACATGAAGTGGCGAGAGTCATGCACAACATCGCGGATATCAGTTTATGTTTCATATTTACTATTTTTTAGGTTTATATCATTGATTACTTAGAAAGAGAGGGAAACTCCCAGTGTATAGGTCTTGTTCAACGGATACATACGGCCCAGATCGTCATCGGGATGCTCAGGGTCAACGAACTTCACGCCAGTGAAAGTCAACAGGTTGTAAGCATTGGCATAAACACGCAGGCTGGCATTGGGAATCTGCTTCAGTTTTGGGAAGGTATAGCCCAACTCGATGCTCTTCAGACGGAGGTAAGCAGTGCTTACGCGGTTGAAAGCAGAATTATTTTTTGCCCAACGGCCTGTGTAAGCATAGTGACCGGAAGTCCAGACTGTAGAAGGATCATAGGGATCGGCTTTCGGGTCTACAGGATGCCAGCGGTCGAGGAACTGTGTCAATGCACCACCGCCATTCTTACCCCAAATTTCGTGCAGAGGCTCTTTGTATTCCATAGAACCCAGTGCAGAACCTTGCAACAGCATATTGAAGTCGAAGTTCTTCCATTGCAGGCCGGCATTCAAGCTGAATTGCAACCACGGAGTCTGGTCAAAGGCAAACGGATGTTCGTCCTGACCGTTAATCTCGCCGTCACCATTCCAGTCTTCATACTTATAATCACCCGGCAGGACGTCGCGTTCCTTGAAGCCGTAGTAATTCCAAATATCGTTCCAACTGGTGTAACGACCGGCGGAAGTATAACCAAACTGTACCCCTTGATAACGGTTCGTCAGGTTGTCGTTGCGCCAGCGATCATACGAGTTGGCCCAAGGTCCTTTTTCCGAAGCAGTCAGGTATTTCTGACGGGTAACGGTAGCAATACCCTTCAGGTTATAGCCTACTTCACCAATCTTATTACGGTGGGTCAGCTCCAATTCCATACCGAATTGGCGGTCGCTGTCCAGGTTTTCACGCGGAGCAGTGGCACCTACCACGGTAGGCAGGGCACCGGTACGGCGAGCGAAACGGCCGGTACGCAAACGGTTGAAGTAGTCGAACGAAACACCCAGCAGACCGTCCCATCCTTCAAAGTCGAAACCGATGTCGAATGTCTTCGATTTGAACCAAGTGATGTTCTCGTTAGGCAATGCCATAGGACTGGCTGCACTGATAAACTTGCCGCCGAAAATGTAGCCCGGCGAATAACCGTTGTAGTCGCCGTTGGCCATGTTGCCGCTAGTCGAAGGATAGGTGTACCCCATAGCCCAGTCATAATTCAGGTCGCCGTCATCACCAAGTACACCGTAGCTGGCACGCAACTTCAACTGATTGACAAACTTCAGAACATCGATACTCTTGAAGAAAGGTTCTTCGGAGATTCTCCATCCAGCCGATACGGAGGGGAAGAAGCCCCATTGGTGTCCCTTGGCAAACTTGCTGGAACCGTCGTAACGGAACTGTGCTTCCAGCAGGTAGCGGTCGGCAAACGAGTAATTGATACGGCCTATCAAGGCTTCGTTGGCCTGTTCATAAAGGTCGTTATTACCGGTCTGCATGGCACCAATCTGGCCTTCGGTCACACCTGCCAGCAGGTAAGGCATGGAGAATGCTAGGTCGCGGACAGCGTAGAAGTTGTCGCCGTTGCGTTTCTGCACCTCCCAACCAATAACACCACCCACGTGGTGAACATCGTTAAAGGTGCGGTCGTAGTTCACTGTGAATTGTCCCAACATCTGCGACTTGTCATAAAACTCGCGGCGCATGTTGCTGGGCGAACTTTCGTTATAGACTTTCTGCTTGTAGGTACCGGTCTGTTCGTCATAAGCATACTGGTAGTACTCTTTACGGAAAGCCTCGTTGTTGTCGGCACGGTAGTCGTAACTGAACATGGCTTTGGCAGTCAACCCCTTCAATACCGGAGTGTATTCGCCGAAGTCTGCCGTCAGAGTAGCCGAGGACTGGAAATATTTCTGTTTGTACTTCTTGTAACCGGAAATGTCGGCCGTCATCATGGCCACAGTGTTCTGTTCCATATCCAAACCGTTGTAGTTCAGCATTGTTCCCTCGGGATCGGCGTATGCCGGATAGAGAACACCTTGACGCCAGTAGTTACGGATGATGTCTTGTGAGCTGGTGTAAGGCGTGTTGCGTTCGTCGGAGATACCGCTCACGCCGAGTTCGAACTTTATACCTTTAGCAATTTCAGTCGAAATGTTAGAGCGCAGGTTGAACTTGTTGTAGTTCAAGTCTCCTGAGCGGAAGATACCTTCCTGATAGAAGTAGCCCATGCTGATGTAGAACTTCGTCTTCTCGGTACCACCGGAAATACTGATGTCGTGTTGCGTTTGCGGAGCCACGTTAGAGATAATCAGGTCGTTCCAATCCGTTGTACGGCGCGTGCCGTTGCGGAATGCTTCGAAACTCTCTTCGCTGAAAACCCATGAACCGCCGTTGATGTTATTCATCGACATTTCGTTGAACAGTGTCATAGATTCATAAGGATCACACAGTTCAGGCATACGTGAAGGCTGTTGGAAAGTGTAGGAACCGTTGTAAGAGAATTCCGTTTTTCCTGCTCCTCCTTTTTTAGTAGTCACCAGCACTACACCGTTGGCGGCACGTACACCATAAATAGCGGCTGAAGCATCTTTCAACACAGAAATGTCATCAATATCCATTGCATTCAAACGCTGGAATTCTTCCGTGCTCCGGGGAATTCCATCGATGATAATCAATGGAGCACCCATACCGCGAACATCGAAACTGTTGTTGAAAGTTCCGGGTTCAGAGCTCTTCTGCCATACACGCAAACCGGGAATACGTCCCGTCAGCATGTTCTGCGGATTTTCGTTCTTGGTCTTTATCATATCCTGACCTTTTACGGCAGAAACGGCACCCGTCACCGATCCGCGACGCTGTGTTCCGTAACCTATCACCACCACTTCGTCTATCATCTTGGAATCGGTTTCCATGATGATATTGATAGTGGTACGTCCGTTCACTTTCTCTTCCTTGTCTTTCAATCCCACATAAGAGAAGCTGAGGATACCGTTCGCGGGAGCACTGATGGTGTAGCGTCCGTCAATGTCGGTAATGACACCGGTGGTAGTACCTTTCACCATGACGGCAGCGCCAATGACCGGCTCGTTGGTATCGTCCATAACTATTCCCGAAACGGAAATAGAGTTTTGTGCGAAAATATCTGCCGGAATCAGCATCAGAAGTAACGCCATAACCATGCAGGATAATCCTTGTCGCATCTTGCTAAAATTCTTCATAGTCCATTATTTTTAAAATTATTTTTTGCTCCATTCATAATTCGCCAACACTGCATACTCGGCTGCAAAAGCAAAAGTGAACATGCCTTCCACATTGTTCTTGGTCCTTTCGGCTTTATTCCAGCCCACCAGCAGGTTAGTGGGAAGCATATGCTTGTATTGATAATTTTCGTAGGCATAATCCAGATTGTTCTGGAAAGCCTCGATACAGCTTGCAGCAACAGTGTGGGCTGAATAAGCATCCACATATCCGCGCATCAGCACACCGTTGAACCAATTGCAGAATCCACTGATGTCAAATGTATAGCAACCTGGTTTTGTGGCATCAGGTTTGGCAAAGTAAGCAAAGCTATTATCAGTCAATTCAGCCAAGTCCGTCCGATAGGCAGCATCGCCCGTAGCTCTGAGAAGGTCGGCAGCACCGGAAAGCATCGTACCGCTGTTGTAAGTGATGGCCGGACCTACGCGATCGCGCAATTTGGAACCCGTCCGATAGCGTTCGCCATCAATGGTGACATATTTTATGTCCGGCGAATCATAACCGCCCATCATGTCGTCGTACACTCCATCGGGTCTCAGCAAATACTTCTTTTGCCAATCATAAACGGCTTTGGCAAAACCCAGATAATAGTCGGACTTTTTCTCCGTGCGCAGCTTGCGGCTGTTATCGGCAGCCACATAACCGTAGGTCACTTCGTCTGACTTGCCTTTGTAAATTTCATGAAGCCACACCAACGGGCTGACAATGGGACCGTTGCTACAAGAGTGCTTGGTGAGATACCCGGGGCCCCATGTGATGCCTCCCAACGGATTGCCTTGTTCATCAAGAGTGCAATCCCAACCGTCGAGCACGTATTCCATCAGGTATTCCGCCTTTTCCAGATAACGTTGCTCACCAGTGATATGATAGGATTCCAATAATTCACGTACCAGCCACATCTGGTCATCGTAAACATTGAGGATGCCTTCTACCTGGGCAGCTCCTTTGTCGTTTCCACGGTTTACGCCGTATACCGTCCACTGCTTGGTCTGCGTATAAGAGGTCAGCGTAAAAGTACCTGCATAATACTCCAAATTATCATAAAGTTGGGTCAAGAGTTCCTTGTAACGGTTAAAGTGAGAATCATAAAGAGCCGTTTCACCCTTTGCCTGCCCGGTCTTCATGGCTTTCATCGCAGCGTTTACAGCCTCAATGGAACTGGTGTACATCCACACACTGCCCAACTCGCTGGAACGATTGCCTGTATAAGGATTGTAATAACGTGACATAGCCATGCCCGTACCCGTGAAATAGCACTCCACGGCATTGTCAATCAGCTCTATGGCACGCGCCACGTTCTGCATCGGCAGATTACCCGCAGGAATATCCGTCCCCCCGCTGCCCGGCTTTTCATCAGCAGCAGAGTCGTTGCTGCAAGCCACTAACGTCCATAAAAGCAAAGTCAGTAAAGTAAATAAATTTTTCATTCTGTTCATATCATACTATTAGTTTCTTCAGCCTTCCCCCTCCTCCTTCTTCCATAAGATGCAGAAAGAAGTAAGGGGAAAGCTTCAAGAATAATTAAAATCAGTAGTTTGTCATTCCATTGTTATGCTACGCAGCACCAGCTTGTTCTCGTCGCCGTTCTCTTCTCCTTTGAAGATACCGATAGTCAACATCACGTCTTCTCCGTTGAACTGAGACAAATCGTAAACAAAATCGGCATATCCTTCCGGATCTCCCTTTCCTCCTGCCTCATGGATAAACTTCCAGCAACCGTCGGCGGCAGCCTCGGCAAACTGGGCCGTATTGGAGGCAGGTGCCAAGTGCATGAGAGTTCCATCCATGCGGATGGCTGTCACCTTGAAGAAGGTGGCATTCGTTCCGCTGAAATTGCGGGTCTTCAATGTCATCTTGTTGCGTCCGGATGCAATGGAGAACTTGGCATAGAAATAGGATTCGGGCACGGTTGTGCTCACATTGTTTCCACCACGTGTCTTTATCAGATAACCTTCGGAAGGGAATACCTCAGGGTCTTTGCTGAGCGGCATATACGACCACTCGGCACAAACGTGGTCTACCTCGCGCCATGCACGATAAGCGTCCACATAGTTATCGCGGCTTCCTCCGATGGGGCTCATACCCGTGAACTGCGACTTCACTTGCGGCATGGTAGAACGTACCATTTCCTGAGTCATCTTCCAGCCGTCCAGTTCTTCGACTGCTGTTCCCGGCAACCATCCCCATCCTTCAACAACTTCCTTGGCAAAAGCGATGCGACGCAACACCAATTGCTTCCAGTAGTCGCCTGTCTGGGCGCGGAATGTACCGATGGCAATGATTACTTCCTTACCGATGTATTTGCTCAAGTCTACCGGAACAGAAGTGTAATTTTCCGAGGCATAGGTTCTGACGTCGCCCACCATCTCAGCCTTCGGATCGGCAGCAGTCAGGTCTACCACCTGCACGCCATAGTATGCCGGAGCAGCTTCGTCGGCACTGTGCGTACGAATCTGGAGGGTCATCATGTAGTTGTCTTCTGTAATCAGCTTGCTTCCGAATACAAAGGAATCGAACATCTCCAAGTCGGCGGGGTTCTTGCGGTCGTCTTCACTGTTGCGAATGCGGAGAGTGGTACCTTCGTTCTGCTCTTCCCAGTCGCCACGGAAATCCATCGTACACATGTAATTGCAAGCCCAGTCCCAATGGGGATAGCTTTCGGCGTTTCGTCCACCGCGGTATTCGTTATAATACCATTTTTCGGCAGCTTTCAAGTCGTCGATGGTCAGTCCGCGCAGGATTTCCGTTCCCCCCATACGCACGTCTGTAGTAGCAATGCCATCCACAAAGTCGGCCATAACCACTTTCTTCACGATAGAAGCATAACCATCTTTCGTAAATGTAACGGTATAGTCCGCCAGCGGCAAATTGCCAATTTCAAACGTACCGTCGCTTCCGGTGGTGGTAGTCTGTGTAGAGCTGATGCTGACTGTCACCCCTTCCAACGGAGCACTTCCCTTTCCTGCATCGGTCACTTTTCCTTTGATTTTTGCAGCTGCATACTCCATCTTAGGGCTGACTTCGGCTACTTGTTCTTCGTTGAATTTTCCTGCCACAACGGTAACGCTTACCGTCTGGTAATCGGCTTTCGTAAATGTAATTATATGTGTACCTATTGAAATGTTTTCGAGTGTATATACACCCTGTGAATTTGTCGTGGCTTGAGGACCGTCCGGTGTAGCCGTTATACCGGAACCATCGACCAAGACCGTTACCCCTTCAAGGGGAGAAGATAAATCGTCTGTGACGACACCCGTCACTTTTCCATAAGATAAAGCCCCTCCGCCCGTGTCATCATCCGAGCAGGAGCTTACCATGAACACCATACTTATAAGCATGGTCATCAGTCCGAAGACTTTTAGCTTTTTTGCCTGTTTCATAGTTTAATTATTATTAGAAGTTAATATAACAAAGGAGCCGATGCCAATCGCCCACATCAGCCTCAGGGCATTGTAAACCGCCCCCTCGACCACAAATTTGATTTTGCATGGGTTAATTTTAGGGTTAATTTGCGTATAATGGGACAAAAAAAACATTAATCCGAGCTATTTTAACCCATAAAAGAAAGGACAGACTGCACTTGACTCTTCAAGTATCGAAAGGGGAAACGTGAATCAAACAATTATCGCACGGTTCTACTAACCCCCCATTTCCAACAGTCCATTTGTCCTCTTTTATCAACGCCGGAACCTTAATTCTTAAAACGCTAATTATCAGAGGCTTTATAATAGTGTTATCTCAGTATACGACTAAGATACCCTAAGTATACGACTGAGGGTACCTAAGTATAAGACTGAGGTATCCTGAATATGCGACTGAAGTCAAAAGCTTTTTGATTTGTAAACATTTATCAGACATAACAAGAGCCATCGGACAAGCTGAAAGAGGCAGACCGAAGAATAAAAAGAGAGAAGACTGAAAGCACCGGATGCAACGTGCCGGGGAACTAACTCCAGTAAAGACTGAAAGGATGAGGATAATCTTCCCCCGTATATTTTTTGTATTCTGCCACAAATTTCTGGTAAGTGCCAATAGCGGCATTCTCATGCTTGAGTATGAAAAGCGACTTGAGGCAACAAGACAAGGCTGTCTCGTTCACCGGGTCGATATTGAATTCCGCTTCGGCCAAACTCACAGTTTCCGCATAATCCTGCGCCTCGAAAGCCTCCTTCATCAACTGCAAGACAAGCACTTCCAAGAGGCACTCCACATCTTGCTTAAAACCGTCGAACAACGGACCGTCCATAAAGCCGACAAACTTGCCACGCCCTACGATATACAAGAACTCTTGTCGGCACTCCTCTATCCGGTTTTCGGCAACTATCGCCATAAAACGCAAATAGTCGCAATAAAAATCGGAGGACAGCGTGAAACGGAAACATCCTTTTTCGTAAACCAGTTCTATGCCATCCAATTCTTTTAGAATTTTGCGCAGGTGATTGATGGCTACTCCACGCGAGTTTTTCACTTTGTCCTTTGGCTTGTCGGGCCATATCAAATCGCTCAGTTGCTTGGAAGAAATTCCGTCGGCATCGCTATAACGCAAAATGAGACAGAATATCTGCTTGATACGCAAGGAAAACATATAGGAGATATTGCGTCCGTTCCGGTCGAAAACGGAGAAATCACCGAATAAATACATCGAATTGACAGTTCCCGTATCCACTGCCATCTTCTCCACCTTTACATCAGAGGCTTCAGGAAGTTGTTCCTTGTCCTGTCGCACAGCTTTGCCATCCTCGCCCTTGCCGGAGTTTCGATGCCGCTTGTACACTATCCACACGCTTCCGCCAGCTACAGCCACAACCGCGGCTACCAGTACCAGCCACACATGTGAAGCATTTCCTCCACCGTTATTTGCTGTATATTTTTCAAGAGAAACCGGTGGAAACAACAGTGAGTAGACAGAAAATTTGGAAGACACGTCGTCGCTTGTTTCCTGCACGGTCACAAAAAGCCTGCTTTGACGCTCGTTGTAATAAAGACGAGCGTTCGTCGTGATTTTGTCGGAGTAAATGGGAATGGAATCACCCAATATATGACAACTGCCATCTTCTACAGAAAAACGGTAAAGATGCAAAAACGAGTTGGAGACACTCTCGGGATAACGCAAGACATAGAAACAAGAGTCATTCAGTATAACCATATCCTGCGCCGGAACCATATTAGGCTGTCCTTCTGAAATGTCCCAAAGCTTCTGCACACGCATTTCTTGCAAATCCACCTTATAAAAATCGTGAAAATAACGACGACCTATCACCTGGTCGCCCGACTCATTGCCCATGCCCCCGAAAATGTAGACAGAATGATTACTGTCCAGATAACCGGCCGAAGAGAAATAGCGCGGACAAAGAAAATCGCCGGACAGAGAACCCAGCGTATTCCAACGTTCCTCCTCTGCATTGAACATATAGAATTTATTGCTGTAGTACATATTGCCGAAACCGCCGAAAATGGTGTAACGTTTGCGAACTGCATCATAATAGGAACAGTGATGATGCAATTGCATACTCAGCCGACTGTAACTCTCCACCCTCCAGCCCAACGTATGCAAGTCCAAACTCGCTATCATAGGCTCTGAATCTCCATTCTCAGTATACACCTCGTAGGCATAGAGCCTTTCACTGCCACTATCGAAGAAACTGCCGGCAAGAAACAGCTTCACAGGACACCGTTCGGCAAAAGCCTTGGCAGAAGTGCTTCCCGTCTCCATATTGTAGACGAACAACGAATCACGGTTGAAATAATAAATCTCGTTTCTGTCGGCATTGTAGCAAGAACCAGCTTCCGAAGCCGACGCAAAGCCACCCTCTTTCCTCCAGTGATAGGCCTCGTTAATCAGCCATATCGGGTTCTCCACTTTTCCATAAAGAGTACCCTCTTGGTTACAGACAGATTCTCCGTCCGCCTCATCCAAGGGAAATGTGTAAGTATGCTCGGCATTCACAACCAGCTTGTCAACAGCTATCTCCGGAACGTCAATGATGTGGTCGCTCTTACCGAACACGATTTTCGGACTGAACTCATCAGAGAGCAACACCCCCTTACATACCTTTTCTTGATCGTGAATTTTGAGAGTAATCTCATCCTGCTTCAGGTTGAAAGCTATCTTCACCTTGAACCAATGGGATTTCATCGCCTCCGCCTTACTGACAGGCAAGGCTATCAACACACACTTCCCCTCCTGGTTCAGACGGAACAAGATGTCATCGCCACGAAAATCAAAGAAAAGATTGAAAATCTGTCCTTCGTCAGCTCCCTTAACCCGCAATACATAGCCGACACTCTCGGTAGAATACAGAGCCATGTTGAACTCCAAGTCAAAGTAGTCTTTGAAAGAGGGACAACTGTGGGCAAACACATCATAGGATGTCCTTTCGTCGATAGGGCTGGCTGCGCCACGAAATCTCAATCCGTATGCGGAAACCAGTTGGGTAGTGCAAAGACTTATTATTAAAATGATATATCTATATAAATGTACCATTAGGTTTTCATTTAAGGTTATGCAATGCCATCATAAAACATTAGCCAACATTTATTAAGAAATGATGGGAAGATTAAAATGCAAATATATAAAATATTAATGAACGAATAATATTTTGCTTAAATAAAGTAAGTTCCTATACAGCTATTATAAAAGACTAAAAGTCCGTATCATCTCCGCTCCTATAGAGGCGGAAGATGTACGGACTGGATGAGAAGTAGATACAGAGATGTTATGAAGACTACATGGAAAAGTTATGACGCAGGTACTCCCGTCACAATTCCCCGACCATGTGTCCCTATATAAACCCGCCCATATTCCTGCATGTCACCGCAGATATGCAATACCAGGCCATATTGATGGGCATCATCGTTGATACGTACCCAAGAGTTCGCCGCATCGTCAGAACGGAAGAAACCGTATTGCCCGTTGACTACGCCTATCAGATAGATGGCAGGATAATCATTGCCTGGCTTTGCCTTGCCGAAACCAAAAGCATAGATGGTACGTACCTTATCCAAAGCACGGAAATCAAATTTTTCTGAAGCAGCAGAGCGGTACAAACCATCATAAGCTGCAATCCACAAATCTTTTTCATGACCGGGAGTAGCGTAGATACGGTCTTGTCCTCCACGCGGATCTCCTCTTCGTACGGCGGCACCGGCATTACCCCGTTGGAACCGTTTAACAGTTAAATTCAATGTGTCGGCATGAAAAGTCGCCCCACCATCCTCGCTGCTATACAATATTTCGGCCACAGCATCTACAGCATAAAAACGTTGGGGGTTCACCTTGTCTGCAATGATGCGGATATTCTTAGGCAAACCACGGCAAGATTGCCAAGAAGCCCCCTTATCACGGGTCAGATAAGCCTCCGAGCGGTCGGGTGTCCAAATCCAAGAAGAGCCGTCTGCTGCCACGGCGATATGCCCATTACGAGACTTTTCCGTCGGAACGGTGGCACACATAGTCCAGTGCCTGCCCCCATCTTCTGAATATGAAATGGTCTTTGCACCCGGCTGATGGCCGAACAGTGTACCAACCCTGACTATCAAATCCTGCTTCAGCCAGGCACCCGTCACTCCATTCGTATTTCCGAAATGAGGATTGGCATGGCTGCCCAACGAATCGGGCCGATTGAGGTCGAAATGCGTAAAGCCACCATAGTCACCGATACCGGAAATCAGGCGCGCGCCTTTTTCGGGAGCATAAAGTTCGAGGGGCACGGTCTCTTCAATACCGGCAGACATGATGCTCCATTTCACCGGTTCCCCGCGTTCCACGGCCGACAGGTTGAAAGTTTCCCAACCGCCGAAACCGGTGGTAAACATGGCATGTTCGGCGTCAGCAGGGTCTATCTCAATGTCGAACATCCAGTGCAGGGGCGCCACCTCTGTATAGGGAGCTTTAGAATAATCATACTCATATCCCGTCTTGAAAATCGGTTTCCAGCTTTTGCCACCGTCGGTCGTACGGAACATCTCATCACTCTTATAACCGTGTTTGCCTCCCAAGCTGTGTGTACTGGCAATCAGATGTTTCGGATTACGGGCATCCACTGATACAGCTGCATAGCCAAATCCCGCTTTTCCGCCATCGGACAGTCGGACGGGCGAAATGTCCGTCCATTTGTCTTTACGTATATCGTACTTCCAAACTCCACCGTCCTCCATCTGACTCGGACCGGGAGTATCTCCGTACGTCAATACTAATTGGCCGTCACCGGTCAAAACCATATGTGTGGGACGATACTGCACCGGCTGTCCCTCAACCGGCTGCCAGCTTTCACCATAGTCGTGGCTCACGAACAGATTTTCCCTTCCCATCAATGAAGCCGCCACATAAATGTCACGGGTACCACGCCCATCTTGAGTACCTTGTACATCGTAGACTATGCAGACAATGCCACTACCGCGATTCCCCCATGCAGCACGGTCGGCAGGATTGAACTTCTCGGAGACATCCGGGAAAGACACCACCCGTGCCCAGCTCTGCCCCTTATCCATACTGCGCCACAAACCATGCAAACGGGTTCCCATATAAATGATATTCCCATTCTGCGGGTCCACCATCATCCGTTCCCCATTACCACGCCCGTTCTCGTTGCCGCCCATCGTAAAGGGCACATCGATACGGGCAAAGGTTCTGCCGCCATCATAAGAACAAAGTATGGCCCCATTGGAGCTACTGGTATACGTACCGCAGGCAATATACACGTTCTGCGGATTCTGCGGGTCGATGGCAATGCTCTCCACCCCCTGCAGATTACTTTCATCCAGACTTATCCAGTCCAGCAAGGGCGTCCACTGGTTGGAAGCAGCGTCCCACCGGTAGGCTCCTCCCATATCGGTGCGGCAATAACGGACACCAGGAGCTTCTGGGTGAAAAACGATACCGTCCACAAAGCCTCCTCCCACTATCGGTACGCTCTTCCATTCGTAAGAAACGGAATTCACCGGAGATATATCTTGGGCGAGCATCGGCATGCCGCCCAGTATCAAACTTATTCCTGCTAAAAACAACTGTCTTTTCATAAGCATCAGGGTTCTAAAACAAACGTTCTTGATATTTCCTTCAAAGATAAGAATATTTCATTGATATTTCAGACTGAAACATTTGTGGCAGTGCACATACAATCCTAACAACCAACGTTTTAATAAAAACAAGAAACTAAATCAAGCCATAAAAAGATTAAAACGGCACCCATCGCAGTTCTTCCCTCCAACAGTTTTTTGTAACAACAATGCAACATATATGACACAAAAACACAACACGCATGTCCGAACTTTGTCGCCGACAAATCATTCGACAACAACAGATTATGAAAAAAGGTGCATTGACAGTACTAATTGCCCTGCTGCCGCTGGCCGCAATTGCCCAAACGCCCTCCATCAATGAGGACGGAAAAAAGATTGAAAAGGAGAAAATGGAAACCAAAGACTACCTGCCGGAAGTCCACGGAACCATCCGCGCCAAATACGAATATCAGACCACCATGGGTGCAGGACGTTTCGAAGTACGCAATGCCCGCGTCAGCGTGACGGGCAACGTATTGCCCAGCGTAGCCTACAAAGCCGAGATAGACCTCTCCGACGAAGGCCAAATCAAGATGCTGGATGCCTACGCCCGGCTTTTCCCGACAAAAGGACTGACAGTCACCGCCGGACAAATGCGCGTCCCCTTCACCATCGACGCCCACCGCTCGCCGCACCAGCAATACTTCCCCAACCGCTCGTTTATCGCCAAGCAAGTGGGCAATGTACGGGACGTGGGATTCACAGTAGGATATACCCTGCCTACCGATGTACCTATCACCGTGGAAGGAGGACTTTTCAACGGTTCCGGACTGACCAACCAGAAAGAATGGCACAAGGAAGTGAACTACTCCGCCAAAGCCCAGTTTCTCTTCACCAAAGGACTGAACCTGACACTAAGCGTGCAGAGTATCCAACCGGAAGAAGTACGCATGCAGTCCTATGACATCGGCGCTTACTACGAAACCGGCCGTTTCCATATCGAAGGCGAATACTTGTACAAGCAATATTCCGGCAACGCTTTCAAAGATGTACACGCCGTCAACACCTTCATCAACTACGACCTGCCTCTACGAAAAGTATTCAACAAGATGTCTTTCCTGCTACGCTACGACATGATGACCGACCAGAGCGACGCCAAAACCGCCGATGAGGAAACCGGCAGATTGACAGTGACCGACTACAAACGCCAACGCCTGACGGGCGGCATCACCTTCAGCCTCAGCAAGGCATTCCGCACAGACCTCCGGCTGAACTACGAGAAATACTTCTATGCCAAAAACAGCATAGCGAAAGAGTCGGAACAAGACAAGGTGGTATTGGAATTGATGGTACGCTTCTGATATTTCCTGACTTCCCCTTGCTTTTTTCATTCCAAAAAGGTATATTTGGAATAAATTATTCCGAGTTATGGCAAATCCAATCATACCCGGCATACTGCAGACTGAACAAGACTTATTGTATAGTAAGCTGAATGCATACAATCAAGGGAGAGCCTCTTATAAGGAAGTGGGCGCCTATCTTGTCGTACTGCCCCGACCGGAGCATCTCCAATATACTTTATGGATTTACTCTCCACTGCCCGGAAGACAGTCCATCTTCTACATTTGCGACCTTTCCACCGACATTCACGAAACGCTGCGGATGGCAAGCACGCTATGCTTCTACTCACCGCGCAGCCTGTTGCTTGTGGAGTACAATGCCAAAAGAATGCAGAGCAAAGGGGACGACATTATCTCCGTAGGCAAATACCACGGACACTTCCTGCACGAAATCCTCCGTATAGACCCTGCCTATCTTACGTGGATAGCTTTCAAATTCCAACCACGCATCCCCAAGCAGGAACGTTTTGTACAGATTGCCAAGATTTACCATTCGGTCCATCTCGACATACAACGGAGAAAAACGTACCAGACCACCGGCGGACGTTTTCTGGGGAAGGAAGGCGAAAAAGTGGAGAACCTGACGCTGACGGTGTTCAGCGTGCGACTGGAGGACAACCCCTACAAGACGCAGCTCAAAGGGACCACTCCTTATTTCTATGTGCGCCAGGTGCTGAAGCTGAAAGACTCCATCGGCAACTTCGTCAGCATCCGGCTGAATGCACGCACGGCAAGCCGGAAATCATGCCAGCTGCCCGCCGTGGAACATGCCTACCAGGTAGGGGAACTGATGGAGATAGCATCGGCACGCATCGCGCGTACCTATATAATAGGAAGTACGAAATACACCCGGTTGACACATGTGAAGCTGCACATCCCTACCGGGTAAAAGATTTTCTATCAGATACGAACCACACGCTGCATACGGCTGCTTTCCCAGCCTGCCTCTATCAAGCGGATGACTCCGACCACCTCGCGGGCATCGCTCTGCAAAGGTTCGCCGTGACAAATATGCCGATAGATATTCTCGTAAAAAGCTGCATAATCACCGGGAAGGCTTGGATAAGGTTCATGCACGATTCTACCGCCCTTTTCCGTATGAAGTATCCCCCAAGAGGATTTGTCCTCCTCGCCCCAGTGCGGAGTGACGGGCAATACGCCTTCGTTCAAGGCGGCTTCCTGCGGGTCGAAACCATATTTCACGTAAGAACCTTCCCTGCCGTGGAGGACGAAACGGGGTTCGCTCGCACACATCAGATAGCTGGATTTCAGCGTTATCTTTACTTCGGGTGCCTTTGAGGGGCGTAGCAAATGAATGATGAAGTAGTCGTCTACCTTGCTGTCCTTGCGCAACGTGGCAATATCTGCAAAGACGGCTTCGGGCATACCGAACAGCTGCACAGCCTGGTCTATGACGTGGGCGCCCAGGTTATAGGTCAAGCCACCGCCATCTTGTCCGGTTTCCTTCCAAGTATTCGGCTTGATAAAATTACGATAACGGGGGAAGGTGGATTCAAACTCCACCAGATGTCCCAGCAGGCCTTTGGACAGTATTTCCTTGACCGTCAGAAAATCGCCGTCCCACCGGCGATTCTGGTAAACGCTCAAGGTCAGCCCCCGGCTTGCGGCAAGTGCCACCAGCTCCTCAGCTTCTGCCACGGTGGTAGTGAAAGGCTTCTCCACAACCACATGCTTGCCAGCTTCGAGGGCGCGGCGGGCATACTCATAATGAGTGCTGTCCGGTGTGTTGATGACAACCAAATCCAACCCTTCCAGTCCGATAAGTTCCTCAAAACTCCGCACAATACAAGCGTCGGGATACTTTTCCCGGGAGAGTTCCTTACTGCGCTCCGTAACGGCAGTCAATTCAAAATGAGGGTTGGTGGAGATGAAGGGAGCATGGAAAACACGTCCCGACATTCCGTAAGCGGCTAATCCAGTTCTTATTTTGTCCATATGATATTCTTTTTTCTTTCCTGCAAAATTAATAAATCCAATGCTATAATTCAATGAACGGAGAGTGATAAAGTTTCAGCTGGGCAAGAAAGCTAAAATTCACAAACGAACGGTTCTTCGTTCAGAGATAGAGATTTTCGACCAAGGCGTGACGGATGTCCATAAAGCCAAATCATCTAATGTGGCCGGATAAGGGTATTCCTCCTTTAAGTCTGCTTCCAGAGCTTTCAACATGATGTAGTCCATCCCCTGATGATGGCTATCAACTTCCAGTGCCTTCCTACCCCACTGTTGCCAATAGGAATGTTCATAGCAGTCTATATAAGTACGGTCCGCCTCCCAAGTCTCATCGGGACTGCTCCCTTCTATATATATAAGCCGTCTGTCTCCCTGCCAGATTCCTTTCGTGCCTTGTATCTCGAAGTCCAAACTGCGCGGACGGGGCAAGGTGGTGTCGTGGGTCAGCGAGAGAAGGATGCCGTTTTCCGTTTCCAACTGAGTGATGACAACATCTCCCGTCCGTATCTCTACATCTGTATTTCCACCGAGGTCTTTGATACGCTGCAACATGCCCGCCGGTTTGGAGGCGAATGAGGTAAGACTTCTAATCCGGTCTTTCCGGTTGATGCCCGCAATCATGCAAAGGGGAGCCAGACCATGGGTGGGATAAAGGTCACCGTTCTCCTCTTGATAGAACTTGCTACGCCAGACGCTTTCCGTCTTTTCCCGATTACCGATATTGCCCGCATCGTCCAGCAACAAGTGCCGCAGGTCGTGCCGATAGCCACCTCGCATGTAGACAATCTCTCCCAACAGACCTGATTCCACTATATTGAGAATGGAAAGGTTTTCGCGCATAAAAAGTGTATTCTCCAAAGGATATACGCGGCAGCCATGCTGCTCTGCCAGTTCCATCAAAGGAGTATATTCATCAATATAGAGCCCTCCCTTAATCTCCAACGCCACGTGGCACCCGTGCTCCACACATAGCAAGGCATGCTGCACATGGTATTGCCAGGGAGAGGCGATAAACACCAATTCCGGATGATGCTCCTTCAGCATGTCAAGGCAGGCATCCTCCCCTTGGTTATAGCAAGGGATACCGGATATTTCCGACGACTTCACACCCGGGTCGGCAACTGCCTGAACCTGAAAGAAAGGTATATTCTGCAATAATCTAAACAGTTGTTTGCCACGGTATCCCACACCGATAAAAGCAGTCCTCACCTTATCCATCTTCCTATTTCTCTAATTTTACCAACTCTACAACTTTATGGGTTGCATCTATGCGATAGGACAACTGCGGAGTAATGCTACATAGCAACGACAGAAATTCATTCAGGCTTTCATCGCGCAAAGTCGCTTTGAAACTGAGCTGATGCAACTCCGGCGCTATCTGGAAGCGATAACCGAAATGCCGGGACAATTCTTCTTTCTTATTTTCCAGAGTATGCCCCTCAAAAACAATCTCCTTATGTTCCCATGCGTATATCTGGTTCAACGAACGCTTCTCTATCTTGTAA
The DNA here is from genome assembly GCF_025147485.1 of Bacteroides uniformis. Taxonomy (NCBI): domain Bacteria; kingdom Pseudomonadati; phylum Bacteroidota; class Bacteroidia; order Bacteroidales; family Bacteroidaceae; genus Bacteroides; species Bacteroides uniformis. The sequence continues at coordinate 360,011 of NZ_CP102263.1, forward strand.
GTTCCGGAGCGGTTGTCATAGACAAAACTTTCCCCGGGTACCAACACCGCATTCTCGACAATACCTTCCACATCAATCTCCACCTTTCCATTTTTCAAGGTCACAATGTCCTCGGCTTCTTCCGCATAGGAAGAGACATTGAAATTCGTTCCCAGAACGCGGATGTCATAGTGACGGGTATGTACATAAAACGGTTTACCATTTTTATGCTTCACATCGAATATCGCTTCTCCCTCCAGCTGTACACCGCGTGCTTTCCGCCACCCCCCCAATGAATAGGTCAGTTTGGAACAAGCGTTCAGCAACACCGTAGAGCCATCTGGCAGCACAGTCCTGGCCTGCTGTCCTACTTCTGTTTCCAGAGTAACCAGCTCCACAGATGAACTGATACCAGAGTAATAAGCATTGGCCTGCCAGCCCACGAAGGCAACGACCACGACAACAGCGGCGTAAAGGAAGAAACGCCTCCATGACACATTCTTCTTTTTTGGAGGTGTGCCCGCCTGCTGTGACAGACCGGTTCTCTGAGCAAACTTCTGCCACTCGTGTTCCGTATCCGCTTCCTTGCAATCATTCTCATAATTGAGATATACATAAGAGTCCTTCAGCGAGAAAAGGAAGTCCTGATTCTCCTTCTTTTCCTTCACCCAAGCTATCAACTGCCGGGTTTCTTCCTCCGTCAGTTCATTCTTCAGGTATTTTATAAAATAATCTTCGTTTATCATCATCACATCGTTATTTAAACAAATCTTTGACAAATAGCAGAATTAATACGGGCAGATAATCACCCAATGATTTCTTAATTAGTTTGAGTCCGCGGTAAAGTTGGTTCTCAACGGTACGCACAGACAGATTCAGCACTCCGGCTATCTCGTCGCTACGCATTCCTTGGTTCCGATTCATTCTGAAAATGGTTTGGCACTGCTTGGGCAGCTTGTCAAGCGCTTCCAGATACCTCTTATTCAAATCCTTGAAATAAAGATCATTCAAAATATTATGCTCAGCCGTATAACTGGCAAGTTCTAGTTCCCGCAGGGTCATCGTCTCTATTTTAGAAAAGTTATTCAGTATGGTATCCCGGCGGATTTGTTTCACGCAGAGATTCTTCATAATGCGGAACAGGTAAGCACTGATGGCTTCGGGAGCATCAATATGAGTACGATGTTCCCAGAAGGCGATAAAGCACTCCTGGACAATGTCCTTTGCCTTGTCACTGTCATGCAACAATCCGTAGCAAAAGACGTACATCCTGGGATGGTACTTTTTGTACAACCACTCAAAAGAAGCGGCATCCCCCTGCTGTATTTTGGAAAAGAGAATATGTTCTTCCATGTATCCCCTCCTTTTCAAGTATAGTTATTCATAGGCATAACAATATGAACCAGATTATCAAAACGGGTTAATAAAAAAGGGACCAGAACATTAAAGAGCGTCCAAATATAAAGGTTTCCATATCATCTGCCAAAAAAAAGGAGTTTTTTAACGAGGTGCAGGAACAATATTCATCATGAATGTTAATAAATGTTTTATTTCTATTTTCAAATGAGTAATTCTATATTTGCCGGACTCTTTAATTAATAAAGGCCTTAAAACATTAAAGAGAAAAATTATTATTAACTAAAATCTAATTCATTATGGGAACATACTGGTCACAGAATGCCCTGACAAGATGTCCAAAAAGACTTTGTCTTCTATTACTGCTTATTGCAGGCATATTCCCTCTTGCTTCTCATGCACAGAATGCAGGTATCAACATCAAGCTGACCGACAAACCTCTATCCGCATTCATTCAAAGCATTGAACAGCAGACAGACTTTAAATTCTTCTATGAACAACAACAAGTAGACGTGAAACAGCATGTCACTGTAAATGTACGGAATGCATCCATCAACGCCGCCCTGGAACAAGCTTTGAGGAATACGAATATTGCCTATTCAATCTCCGAAAAACGAATTCTTCTAACCCAAAAACAAGATAACGCCCCGTCGCAGTCTGGTAAGGTCATACTTGCCAAAGGACAAGTGACGGACAAGAACAGTATCCCCGTCATCGGTGCAAACATTCTTGTCAAAGGCAGTACTCTAGGATGCATTACCGACATAGACGGTAATTATTCACTGGAAGTACCTACCGGAAGCACACTCGTTGTCTCTTATATAGGGTACACTACCCAGGAAGTGACCTTAAAGAACAACAAGTTCCGGCAGATTGTGCTGGAGGAGGACAGCAAAATGTTGGATGACGTGGTAGTGGTAGGATACGGTACGGTCAAGAAACGCGACTTGACGGGCTCTGTGTCCAGTGTAAAAGGAGACGACCTAAACTTGAACGGCGTATCTTCCATCGGACATGCACTCGAAGGTAAGGCTGCCGGACTCTATATCCGCCAGAACAGCGCACAGCCCGGTGGCGGTCTGGACATTCTGGTCCGCGGTGCCGGTTCCGTCAATGCCAGCAATGACCCGCTCTATATCGTAGACGGTTTCCCCATCGCTAAGCTGGACCAAGCCTCGGGTGGAGATGCCAAAATGGACCCGGGTACACAAGGAATCCTAAACTTCCTGAATCCGAACGATGTAGAATCCATCGAAGTGCTGAAAGATGCCAGTGCCACTTCCATCTACGGTGCACGTGCTGCCAACGGTGTCGTTATCATCACCACCAAAAGAGGTAAGGAGGGGAAAGCCCGTGTGAACTACTCATACAACTACTCTTTCCAGAAATACACAGACAATTATGACCTCTTGTCTCTGCAAGAATGGATGGTAGAAAAGAACAGCACCACCTGGGAATCCTGGTTATGGAACAACAACGTGTCCCCTTGGGGAAACAGAACGCTGGAAGAAGCACAAGCCAATCCTGCCAACGGAGTGGCATACAGCCGACCTTACTCGGACAATGACATTGCAGGCGCCGGCCCCGGAACCGACTGGTTGGGACTGATTACACGCGACGGACAGATACAGGAACACAACGTCAACCTGCAAGGTGGTAGTGAAAGTACGCAATACATGGTGTCGTTCAACTATTACGACCACCAGGGTATCGTCAAGAATTCCGGTATGACTCGTTATACTGCCAAAGCAAACATTGACCAGAAGTTTCTGAACATCTTCAAGGCAGGTCTGAACCTTACATTGACCCGCATCGACAACGACAACACTCAGTTAGGTTCCGGGCAATTCGAAAACTCCGGTATCATTCGCTCTGCCATACAGATGGGTCCCAATATCCAGGCGTATGACGAAGCAACCGGTACGTATCCCATCAACCCCTTACTGGGACAACAGCCCAACCCCTACTCCTTGCTGAACAATACGGACAAAGGACGTACTGACCGCCTCTTGGGTAATATCTTCATCGAAGCAAAACCCATCGCAGGACTGACACTGCGCGTCAACGCCGGTTTGGACCACGCCAATGTGGACCGCAAAACCTACCAGCCCCGCAGCACGCTGAACGGAAAGAATCTGAATGGTGTAGCCTACATCTACAATACCGACAACAACCAGTATCTGATGGAAGCAACTGCCACCTATCAGCGCACTTTCGCAGATATCCACAGCATCAACCTGCTGGCAGGCACCTCTTACGAAAAATTCAATTATGACGCATCGGAACTGGGCAACAACAATTTCATCACAGATGCATTCCTCTGGAACAACATGGATGCCGGTACAGGTACCAAAATCACCAAATCCACCTCTACCGAGAATAAGATGATGTCCTACTTCTTCCGTGCCGGATACATTCTGAAGAACCGCTATCTGCTGACAGCTACACTGCGTGCCGACGGTGCCAGCGTATTTGCCAAGAACAACAAATGGGGATATTTCCCATCGGTTGCAGCAGGATGGACCATGAGCGAAGAAAACTTTATGCGCAACATTGACTGGCTATCCAACCTCAAACTGCGTCTCAGCTGGGGACAGACCGGTAATGCAGACATCAGTACCAATGCCTTTGCCAGCTACGGAGCACAAGGCAGCTGGATAAACTCCGACTACAAAACGGTAAGCGGCGTCATGAAAAGCCGCCTTGAAAATCCAGACTTGAAATGGGAAACGACAACTGAATGGAATCTCGGACTGGACTTCGGCTTCTTGAAGAGTCGCATCACTGGTTCTGTGGAACTCTACCAGAGAGTGATTTCGGACCTGCTGAACTACAAGCCCCTGAATACCTATCAGGAGGTGAAGCAAGTAATGGCAAACATCGGCAAGACGCAGAGCCGTGGTATCGAAGTCACCTTGAATACCCGCAACATTGTCACCAAAGACTTCTTCTGGGAAACATCACTGACGTATACCAAATACAAAGATCGCTGGAAAGAACGCACTCCGGACTGGAAACCGAACGTATATGAGAAAGAGACAGACCCGATACGAGCCATCTACTCCCGCCGTGCCGACCATATCATGCAGATAGGTGAAGAAGCTCCTACCGCACAGCCGGACCTGCGTCCGGGACAGATTGTCATCAAGGACCTCGACGGCTATGTACGCGATGAAAACGGCAACCCGAAAGTGGATGAGAACGGTCGCTTCATGCTGCTGGGACGCCCCGACGGCATCATAGACGAAGCCGACACCGAACTTATCGGTACGTTGGACCCGGGCTGGATGGCAAGTATGACCAATACATTCAAGTACAAAGGTTTCGACCTCAATATCATGTTCAACGGTATGTTCGACCGCATCATGCAGGACCCCACTGAAATGGATTTCGGCGTAAACGGCGGTGGAATCGCCCAAAGCGGCTACAACATGTTGCGAACCATCAAAGACAGATGGACCTTCGACAATCCGTCGACCACACGTCCCAGCTCTTACTACATCACCGGAACTAACTATACGGCAGGAGACTTCTTCTACCAGAAAGCCTGGTTCATCCGTCTGCAGAACATCAGCCTGGGATATACACTGCCCAAGTCTTTACTGGCAAAAACTAAGGTGCTGAGTAATGTACGTTTCCATGCTTCCGTCAACAACCTGTTTGTTATCACTCCCTATAAAGGCCTTGACCCCGAAACAGATGCTTATGCGGCAGCCTATCCCAATGCACGTACCTTCAGCTTCGGTGTAGATGTTTCATTCTAATCATTTATAAAAAGTATTCTTATGAAAAAGTACTGTAAACTATTTATATTGGCAGCAGCTCTGATGGGAGGCTTGTCTCTGAACAGCTGCATAGACCTTGACCCCATAGACTATTCCGACATCAATCCGTCCAATTTTCCACAAACGGAAACAGACGTTGAGTCGATGGTCAACTCATGCTACTACTCTGTACGCTCCAGCTGGTTCGACGGGCTCTTCTCAACCAGTGAACGCGGAGTAACCGTAGTAAACGACCTTACCACAGAAATTCTAACCTGCAAATCCGGTTTCCTGAAAGACGTATCCGACCTTAATTTTTTCCCAACCACCGCCGACCTTACCCGCTTCTACTACACAGATACAGATGCATACAGCGACGGTTGGCTCAATGACATCAGCCGCTGCACCTCCGTACTGGCACAGATTGAAGCATGCGACTTCCTGAGCACGGAGAAGAAACAACGCTACGCTGCGGAAATAAGATGTGCCCGCGGACTCATTTCCTATACCTTGTACGACATGTTCGGTCCACTGGTCATAGCTCCGCTGGAAGTACTGGAAAATCCCACAGTGGAAAAGCCGCTGGCACGCCTTTCCAAAGAGGAAATGGTAAAGTTCATAGAAGAAGACCTGATCTTTGCAGCTAGCTACCTGCCCACCCCAGCAGAAGCCGAATACGGCAGATTCAGCCAGGGACTTGCCAATATGCTCCTCATCAGGCTCTATCTGCACGAGAGCCCAGACGACAAGAGTTACTACACAAAAGTAGAAACGATTGCCCGCGAACTGATGAGTTCGTCTTACGGTTACCGCTTGTCTGCAGACTATACGAAGATGTTTGAGATAGGTGGACAAGGTAAGAGCAATACGGAAATAATATGGGCAATCCCCGTCAACACGGAAGCAGTAAGCTGGAATGACTGGCACATGTTCGTACTGCCCACCGACTTTGCAGACCATGGTATGGCAAGTGGATACGAATGCGTGAACAGCACCTGGTATTTCTATGACAGCTTTGAGGAAAATGACGTCCGTAAGACTTATCTGGTGGCTTCTTACCAGGCTCAAAACGGTGACATCGTAGATCGTGAGAACCCCAGTTCACACCTTGAGTTAGGTCCTATTCCATTGAAATACGGCTACGACACCAACGTCACTGGCAATGGAGGCAAAAGTTCTATCGACCCGATTATCTACCGTCTGGCAGATGTGTATCTGACACTGGCAGAAGCGCTCTATCTGAAACCCGGCTCATCTGCTGCGGATAAGGAAGAAGCGATGACCCACATCAACACCATCCGCAACAGAGCCGGACTGGATGGTATCAGCAACAGTGAGGTCAATACGGAAGAAAAGTTCGTGGAAATACTACTGAAGGAAAGAAGCCATGAACTATGGTGTGAGAACGGACAATACCGTGCCGACTTGATTCGCTTTAACAAGTTCGTGGAACATGCCGAAACGGTAAAAGGTACGGCCTATGCCAACAAGAACAAGGAATTATATCCGTTACCACTCTCGGCCATCAACGACGGTAAGGGATTGGTTACACAGAATCCCGGTTATTAATATCCATTGCTCCTCGTCCCCATTCAGGAGATTGGGGAATCATTTAAATACAATATCCTATGAAAACAAGATATACTTTTCACACAGTATTACTGATAGCCCTATTGCTTGGCGGCCTCTTCCATTTCTCCGCCTGCACCTCTGACTCAAAGAGAGCCGAAACACAGATAAGTGTCTCCACACCACCCCGCCCTGCCGGACAGACCGATGTAGTGGGGCTGACCTGCGAACCTATCGAAACCGTGCGCATCGGATTTATCGGTCTGGGCGCCCGGGGTACCGAAGCCATCCGCCGCTTCACCTATCAAAAAGGAATCCAGGTAAAGGCTCTGTGCGACTTGAACCAGTTCCGAGTGGACAGCTGCCAAAACATGCTGAGTCGCGCCAACATGCCCGAAGCAACCACCTACTACGGCAGTGAAGATGTCTGGAAACAAGTGTGCGAACGCGATGACATAGACCTTATCTATATAGCCACCGACTGGATACACCATGCTCCCATGATGATTTATGCTATGGAGCACGGAAAACACGTGGCTTGCGAAGTACCCGCCGCCATGACACTGGATGAAATTTGGAAAGTGATAGACACCGCAGAACGTACCCGCAAACACTGCATGATGCTGGAAAACTGTGTCTATGACTTCTTTGAGATTACCACCCTGAACATGGCGCAGCAGGGTCTTTTCGGAAATATCACCCATGTGAAAGGAGCATACAACCATTGTCTATACGATATCTGGCCGGACTATAATGCCGACTGGCGCATGCAGTACAACATGGCCCACCGGGGAGACGTATACCCCACTCATGGAATGGGTCCGGCATGCCAGTTGCTGGACATTCACCGGGGCGACCGTATGAAGTATCTGGTGGCCATGGACAGCGATCCCGTTTCCCTTCCCGATTACCTGGATAAGCACGGAAGGACCGAAGATGCCAAGAACTTCCAGAACGGAGAAGTCACACTTACCTTGATACGTACAGAAAAAGGTAAAACCATCCAGATTGAGCACAACGTGGCCTCCCCCCGCCCTTACAGCCGTTTGTACCAATTATCCGGAACACAAGGATTTGCCGATAAATATCCGATGGAAGGATATGCTCTGGAAAGTAAGAACCTTCCAGAAACCATCACCAGCGGGCAGACCTTCACTGCCCACGAATACATGCCCGAAGCTGCCAAAAGCAGACTGATGGAGCAATACAAGGACCCCATCATCAAGGACATGGAAGAAAGAGCTAAGGAAGTGGGTGGACATGGCGGAATGGACTTCATCATGGATTCACGCCTCATCTACTGCTTGCACAACGGTCTGCCGCTGGATATGGACGTCTACGACCTTGCCGAGTGGTGCTCACTCATCCCGCTGACCAAACTCTCCATCGAGAATGGTTCGGTTCCCGTAGAAGTGCCCGACTTCACACGGGGAGCATGGAACAAGATACAAGGCTATCGACACGCTTTCGCCCAATAAGAAAAAAGCCATTTTATGAAACCGACCTTTTTATCTCATTTCTTAACACCCATACTGTTGTTCTGCGGGGTAGCTACGCTACCCCTGCAGGCACAGTCCTATAAAGACCCCACACTCTCGCCCGAGGAACGTACCACCGACCTTCTCCGACGGATGACACTGGAAGAGAAAATCGCCCAAATACGCCACATTCACTCCTGGAATATCTTTGACGAGCAAGACCTCAACGAAACCAAGTTGCAAGAATTCGTAGGTGACTTGTGCTGGGGATTTGTAGAAGGATTCCCGCTGACTGGAGAAAGCTGCCACCGGCACATGCGGCGCATACAAGAATATATGGTGAAGCATACCCGGCTCGGAATTCCGGTCTTCACAGTTGCCGAAGCCTTGCACGGTTCGGTACACGAAGGCTCCACCATCTACCCGCAGAACATCGCACTGGCTTCCACTTTCAATCCGGAGCTGGCCTACCGTCGTGCCGCAGAGATATCCAAAGAACTGCATTATCAAGGCATCCGTCAGATTCTGGCACCATGCATAGACGTGGTGCGCGATTTAAGATGGGGGCGTGTAGAAGAGAGTTACGGCGAAGACCCTTTCCTGAATGGCATCTTCGCTTATGAAGAGGCAAAAGGCTATCTGGACAACGGAATATCCCCTATGCTGAAACATTATGGTCCGCATGGCAACCCGTTGGGAGGTCTCAACCTTGCCTCGGTCCATTGCGGTGTGGGAGAACTGCATGATGTCTATCTCCAACCGTTCAAACGGGTTGTCACCTCCCTGCCGATACACGCTGTGATGTCCACCTACAATTCATGGAACCGTGTCCCCAACTCCTCCTCACACTATCTGCTCACCGAGGTCCTGCGCAACCGCTGGGGCTTTCAAGGGTATATATATTCTGACTGGGGAGCCATAGACATGCTACACACCTTCCAGCGTACCGCCTCCAACCAAGCGGAAGCAGCGGTGCAAGCCATTGTTGCCGGATTGGACGTAGAAGCCTCCAGCGAATGTTTCCCACATCTGGCTGCACTGGTCAAGGAGAAAAAAGTAGATGAAGGGATTATCGACAAGGCAGTGAGCAGGGTTCTTCTTGCCAAATTCCGTATGGGATTGTTCGAGGACCCTTATGGAGACAGATTTGCAGGACACTCCTTGCACTCGCAGGAGAATATCCAGGTAGCGCGACAGATAGCCGATGAATCTACCGTCCTTTTGAAGAATGACAAGGACCTGCTACCGCTAAACCTATCTCAGTTGAAATCCATTGCTGTCATCGGACCGAACGCAGACCAGGTGCAGTTTGGAGATTATACTTGGAGCCGTACCAACCAAGATGGCATCACCCCGCTGGAAGGCATACGCAAGCAGGTGGAACCGGTCGGCATAAAGATACGTTATGCCAAAGGATGCAACATGATGTCCATGGATACCACGCAAATTGCGGCGGCTGTTGAAGCGGCACGGCAGAGCGATGCAGCTATTCTGTTCTGCGGCAGCGCTAGCGCCTCGCTGGCAAGGGATTACCACGAAACCAACTGCGGAGAGGGCTTCGACCTTACCGACCTTTCTCTGACAGGTGCCCAAGGGAAGTTGATACAAGCCGTCCATGCCACCGGGAAACCGGTCGTGCTGGTCTTGGTTACGGGAAAGCCTTTCGCCATCGCATGGGAAAAGGAGCATATACCCGCCATCCTTGTACAATGGTATGCAGGAGAGCAGGAAGGCAGCTCCATCGCCGATATTCTGTTCGGAAAGACAAATCCTTCCGGCCATCTGACCGTCTCGTTCCCCAAAAGCAGCGGACATCTGCCTGCCTATTACAACCACTTGCCTACGGACCGGGGATTCTATCATAAACCGGGAAGTTATGAACAGCCCGGTCGGGACTATGTATTCTCCTCTCCCGGTCCCTTATGGGCCTTCGGGCACGGACTGACCTATACAACCTTTGAGTATGCGGATTTGCAGATAGAACAAACAACGGATTCGGTAAAAGTCCTTGTAACAGTGAAAAACACCGGAACACGGGCGGGTAAAGCCGTACCGCAACTCTACGTAAGGGATGTGTTTAGCTCCATATCCACCCCGGTCAGGCAGTTGAAAGCGTTTCAGAAAGTAGAGCTGAAACCCGATGAAGAAGTTCAAGTCCCCCTGCACTTTGCCATCGAAGATTTAGCCTTTACTAACGAAAACGGACAGACGGCAGTAGAACCTGGTAACTTTGAGATACAAATGGGAGATGCTTCAGACCATATCTTGTTGAAAGACATCATCAGTATAGGAAAGACCTCTGCCGATGGGCACCAAACAGAACAAAGACAAGCCGGAAAAGAAATAGGTAAAGGAACCATTATATCCATCAAAGGCATGGTGCGCGATGTGCAGGCCACTCCGGCAGACAGAGTGGAAATCTACTCTACCGCACAGCAACGGGTGGTGGGTGTCACTGATAAAAGCGGCAGATATACCATAGAGGTACCGGAAGATGATATACTTGTTTTCCGCAAATCCGGATATCTAAACGAGGAGGTCAACGTGGCTGGAAAGAGCAGCATTCTGATTACAATCAGAAACGGAACAGACCTTTAGCCGTGAACGTGAAAGAGTAAGGGAGAAGAATCAAAAGACAATAGGTATTCATGCACGAGATGTACATCTCATCCTGTACGAGATATACATCTCACGCAGCATAAGATGTGCATCTCGTACATGAAAAACAATAATGTTTCTATCGGGAAAGTATAGGTTCCCACCCATTATGGGATAAGGCTCTCCATTTCAGTCTATTCCGTCACCAACGGACGCTTACGCCAATCGTCCTTCACATAGCTGTCGGGGTAGACCGTCTTATCAATGATTTCACCACCTTTCAGACGAATCCAGGTGGTGAAAGTACGGGCGCCTTCCTTCATCACAATGACACGTGCACCGTTGGGAAGGTGGTTGTACTCAGTATTGCCACCTGTGAAACGGCCGTAGGCCAGAAGGATTCCTTTCCACATCACGGCATAGTCGTTGTCATGGTCGTGCCCGACAAACATACCCATCACATCACCGGCCTCTTTCATGGCAGTGAACATGCCCGTATTCAGTTCCGGAGCGCAAGCCTTTTCCATGCGGGTACCTATCAGTATGGCGTTCTCGTCAGAAGCGGCTTCATTATATTCCGGCAGAGGGATATGAAAGAATGCCAGTGCAGGCAAAGGTTGCCCACCGTTTTTTGCTTTATAAGCGGCACTCTGCTGGCGGTACCAGTTCACCTGGTCGAAAGTGAGCCAGTCGTACCCTTTTACATCGGGCAGTTTGGAGTAGGAATGGGAATCCAGACAGTAAAGCAGGGCTGCATCCTTCTTGCCGTCCGAGGATTTCAGTGTGAGGACATAGTCGGGGGATTCAACTCCGCCACGGTCGGGTTGGATATTGAAAGGCATGGAACGGATAACATCATAAAGTTCGGCACGTGTTTTTCCCTGCTCGTTGTCGTGGTTACCAAAGGTTACGACAAAAGGAATCTTACGGTCCGTAGCATAGGAAAGCACCTTGCGCATGGCCGTATCGGCAGGTGCGGCATAGACCACATCGCCGGTAAAGACTACTAAATCGGGGCGCTCAGCATCGAGCACCTCGCCAATACGCTTCAAAGCAATGTCTGAAGCCGGATTACCATACTTAAAGTGGATGTCTGTAAACTGGACGATTTTAAACTCTCCGTTCTTGTTGAACTGCAAAGGCGATACTTGTGCCGGGCAGAACAAGGAGGATAAAAGTGTCAGACAAAAGGCCAAAGAGATTTTCTTCATATAAGTGGATGATTAAATTGAGTTGATATTATTATTCCTTTACTATCAATACAGTGGCATAGGCGGATATACCTTCCTCTCTGCCCGTAAAGCCAAGTTTCTCCGTGGTGGTGGCCTTGATGGAGATGGCATCCTCATCTATTCCCATCACCGCGGCAAGCGTACGCTGCATTTCGGGAATATAGGCCTTCAACTTAGGCCGCTCAGCGCAGATGGTGGCATCAATGTTACCTACCGAATAGCCTTTGGTAGCTATCAATTCTATTGTTTTCTTTAGCAGAATCTTGCTGTCTATGTTCTTAAACTCACCGGCAGTATCAGGAAAATGATAGCCGATGTCACGCATATTCGCCGCTCCCAGCAATGCGTCACAGATAGTATGGATGAGCACGTCCGCATCCGAGTGCCCCAACAATCCCTTTTCATGTTCCAAGCGAATACCGCCTAGCCAAAGCTCGCGCCCTGCCACCAGCTGGTGGACGTCAAAGCCAAAACCTACACGTATCTTCATATCGTTGCTTCTTTAAGTTGACACGAAAGTACGGAATTTATATCTGAAAAGAAAAATTTTCATCTTCTTTTAAATGAAAAAAGGAACTGCCAAGCCATCCAAATGATATATTTCAGTTGAATAGCGTAAGCAATTCCTTTAAAAACAAATTATTCTTAAAATCTAATACCTATTGTTTTTTACCTACTTCTTTACGCTAAATTTATAAATACAAGTATGAGTATATTTTTCTTCCGGAGACAAATAAGTTGAAGGGAAATTCACATGATTAGGACTATCCGGGAACTTTTGGGTTTCCAAAGCTAAGGCCTCTCTATATTTTATAGTTTCACCATATTTACCTTTCACCTCACCATTAAAAAAATTCCCACTATAAAACTGTAACCCGGGCTGGTCAGTATACACCTCCATCAAACGCCCACTTTGCGGTTCGTACAAAGAAGCTATCAATCTTACTTTCGCCTCAGTTCTCTTCAGCACCCAATTATGATCATACCCCAAACCATTCCGTAACTGCTCATCCTCCATATTTATCCTGCTTCCTATCACTACTGGATTACGAAAATCAAACGGAGTTCCATCTACCGAGACAATCTCTCCTGTAGGAATCAATAAGCTATCAACCAAGGTTATGCTATCAGCATTAATGGTCAAGATATGGTCAGTAATCGTTCCACCAGACTCACCTTTCAAATTAAAAAAGGCATGATTAGACAAGTTTACAACCGTCGGCTTATCCGTAGTAGCTTCATATATAATTTTAAATTCATTTTCAGATGTCACAGAGTAACGAACCTTAATATTAAGCGTACCAGGAAATCCTTCCTCATTATCCGGTGAAACGTATGAAAAATCAATGGACTTATCAGAAATCCTATCAACATTCCATACTCTCATATCTAATCCTTTCAATCCTCCATGAAGGGTTTGTCCATTATTATTAAGAGGCAATTGATATTGTACACTGTCTATCATAAACCTTCCTTTTGAAATACGATTGGCATATCTTCCTACAATAGAACCCAAGAAACGTTCCCCTTCATTATTCAAATAGCGATCTATATTTTCATAACCTACAGCTACATCTGCATACTCTCCATCTTTATCAGCCGTCCAAATAGAAACAACCCGTAACCCCAAATTAGTGACTTGTACAACAAGTCCATTACCAGAGTCTATCGTATACAATGAAACAAGTTTACCATTCACCTCCTTTTCAAAAGCAGATGCGTTTAACAACGAAATTTTCCCACTGTCTTTTGGAACACATGAAAACAGAGACAGAAGCATTATAAAAGTAAACAAATATCCCTTCATATTCTTTCTTTGCTATAAATTTATTCAAATTCGCGACCCTACCTAAATAGAAGAGGCTCTAATTGCCTCCATAATATTGGCAGGAGGCCGTTTATTATTTAATTCGTTTTTCATGAAATTCATATACGGAGCCACATAATCAAAAAATTGATAATATCCTTTACATAAATAATTTAACCCAGACTCACCCAATTCAGTTTTACAAAACCGGTTCTTTGGACATTCACCATTACAAGCAAATAAGAATTTACAGTTTTTACATTGTCTTGGTAAAGACCTATACTTGTTTTGTCCAAATTCCAATTGCTTCTCTCCATAAAACATCTCTATCAATGTTTTTGAATAAATATTTCCTAATTTATACTGAGGGAACACAAAATGGTCACATGAATACACATCACCATTAAACTCCATTACCCCTGCATGCCCGCACGTTTTTCCCATTGTGCATATGCCTGGATTTTCACCGACCCAATTCGCCAAAGTTGCGTCAAATAACTGTATGTAATACTCACCGACATCATTATGCACCCATTCCTCAAAAATAGTACATAAGAAATTTCCCCATTGTTCAGGCGTAACAGAAAATTCCATCAATTCAGGAGTATCCTCTCCAATTGTAGCCAATAGGCGTCCGTCATTATGCCTAAAAATACGTTCGACAATAGGAGTAAACTGTATATAACGACATCCTATCTCTTTAAAGAAATTATAAAACTCCAACGGATAGTCTGCGTTGAGATTATTAACAACAGCCATAGCATTCCAATCAACCCCATATTTATTCAATAAATGGATTCCCTTCATCACCTTCACAAAAGAGGGTTGTCCCTGCTTATTCCTTCGATATCTGTCATGAAACTCTTGAGGGCCATCAATAGACACCCCTACAAGCCAATCATTCTTTTTTAAAAATTCGCACCATTCGTCAGTCAACAATGTACCATTAGTCTGTATGCAATTGCTAATTGTTCTTCCGTGAGCATACTTCTGCTGCAACTCCATAGCCCTCTTATAAAAAGCAAGGGGACGCATCAATGTTTCTCCTCCATGCCACGTGAAAAGAATCTGAGGCATAGTTTGAGAATTGATATATTCCTCAATAAACTTCTCTAATAGCTTGTCATTCATTACATGTTTCGGCTCATCTTTATACAATTTAGACTTTTCCAAATAATAACAATAACTACAAGCTAGATTGCATACAGCACCAACCGGTTTAAGCATTACATACAACGGATGGGCAAATGGTGCGAAAATTGCCATATCTTCTACAACTAAAATAAAATATTACACAAATAAATATACAAGCTCAATGAAACAAATAATTGTGTTCAT
Source organism: Bacteroides uniformis (assembly GCF_025147485.1). Classification (NCBI taxonomy): domain Bacteria; kingdom Pseudomonadati; phylum Bacteroidota; class Bacteroidia; order Bacteroidales; family Bacteroidaceae; genus Bacteroides; species Bacteroides uniformis. Next base: position 375,132 of record NZ_CP102263.1, read on the forward strand.
TTCTCCTAAAACGATAACGCTGGCGTGGTATTGGCAAAGGGTCATGCGTTGAAATATCCCATCTCAAAAGTTCCTCTATCATTTCATTTTTTACTTTATTAAATTTCTTGTCAGAAAACAAATTATTCAGTTCTGAAGGATCCGCTTTGAGATTATAAAGTTGACCATTAGCATTCATATCATAAACCAGTTTCCAATCCCCCTTCCGGAGCATGCGCATCGTTCCACTTTGTGTCCATGTATTAAGTTCATCAAAAAATAATCCCTTTTTACCTACTGCCCCCTCTTCCCTATAGTCCGTGGCATCCACCTTCGTATAATACATTCCGCCAAATCCATCTTGAGCCATGACGCTTCTGAATTCTTGTTCCGGATATTCTTTCCCTTGTAAGAGCGGCCAAAGACTACGTCCCTGCACTCCCATTGGAATTTCAGCTCCTATTATTTCACAAATAGTAGGAAAAATATCAATAATACTCACATGAGCATTGTGAGGAATAGCAGATGCTTTAATACCAGGACCAGTCCACTGCATAGGAATACGCGTAAGAACATCATCAAGTCCTACCCCTTTTTTCATTAAACCGTATTCGCCTACATAGTCACCATGATCTGCAACAAATATAATTATCGTATTATCATATACTCCGTTTTTCTTCAGTTCCCCGACAAAGCGTGACAATTGGTCATCTATCATACGCAACATTCCGTGATAATTTGAACGTAAGCGCTGCAGATTTTCCCTATATCCGACATGCCCTTGTGCCATCATTTCGGCTAATAATTGATATTCCTCGCCTTTAGTATTTAAATCTTTGGCTGAACTTCCCATTTCAGGAAGTGATTCTGGAGGAAACATTGAATAATAGGGCTCGCAAACTTGATAAGGATTATGAGGCTCAGCAATCGAAAACCACATCAGAAAAGGTTTATCCTTATGCGAATCAATCCAATGACAAGCATCATCTACCATCCGATAAGGCAACTGCGCTTCTACTCCATAAGGGGATGGTTCCATACTGGCATACATATCCAGAGTTCCCAAATACCGGTCAAAAGCCTTTCCTTTCTCACTCTTGTTCCTTGACTCCTGTCCACCGTGATTATACGGACTCCAATAATCCACCCGGTCAGCAGTAAGATGTGAGTGATTTTTTCCAACCATAGCAGTGGTGTATCCTTTTTCTTTAGCTACATCAAAAAGATCCTTTGTATAGTAGGCATCTTTTATATTATGATTGGACTTAACATGGGTCGCACTCGGAAATCTTCCGGTCAACATTGAAACACGTGCCGGACCACTGGCTGGAGCAGAGGTATAAGCACAGTCAAACCATGTACCATTTTTGGCCAGATTATCGGCAAAAGGCATCGTGTTCAGCGGATATCCTTCCCGTTGTAACAAATCAACACGCAATTGATCTGCCATAATAATGATGATATTGGGCTCCTTCGTTACTTCCTGTGCAGAGATAGAAGATAAAACTGAAACTGAAACTGAAACTCCTGCCAAGATTTTCTGCCTAACATTACTTTGCATAATCAAATATAGTTATTATTCAATACAAATTATTTCACAAGTGTTTTATTATTTAGGAGAAGGAACAACCATACAGCGTTTCGCCCATTCTTCATATTGTTTTTGCATCTTCGCTAACCTATCTGGATATTTGTCAGCAACATTGTGCATTTCGGTTCTGTCCTCATTAAGATTATACAGTTCCCACTGTGCTTTGTTACCTGGCTGAATTATTTTCCATCCGTCTTTAGCAATAAGAGCTTTTTCATTGAAATGTTCGAAGCCCAAATATTCATGTCCCTTCCTTTTACTACCCTTTAAAATAGGAACAAGACTCTTACCTTCCAACGGAAGAATTGAATTGCCTTGATATTTTTTTGGATATTTGGCCTTTGCCAAGTCAATGCACGTAGCCATTATATCTATTACATGTCCCGGCTGATTTGTAATTCCCCCTTTTCCTTTATTTATACCTTTGGGCCAGAAGGCTATCAAAGGTGTATTGATTCCTCCCTCATAAGATTTCGCTTTCCAAAAACGGAACGGCGTATTAGCAACATTAGCCCATATCGGCCCGATAGATGCATAAGAAAGCTCGGAACCCGGCAAAACTTCTTTCTTACGAGGATAAATAATCTTTTCTCCAATGCGAGTCATATCCGGACGGTCATTCTCTCCTTCGCTGTAGTTTTGACAAACCTCACTACTACAACCATTATCGGACAAAAACAAAATCAATGTATTGTCTAATTGATTATTCTTCTCTAAAGCATCTATCAGTTCACCAATTCCCTGATCCATTCTATCCACCATGGCAGCATGTACAGCCATTGCTCTTGCATCCCATTCTTTAGTCGGATTATCTTCCCATTTTTTAGGACTTTGACGAGTAGTCAGAAAATTATCTGCACCTGAAAATATACCCAGTTCTTTCATTCTCTCATAACGTTTCTCCCTAATAGCGTCCCATCCTACTTTATAAGTATTCTCATATTTTTTTATATCCTCAGGAAGAGCATGCAACGGCCAATGAGGAGCGGTATACGACAGATAAAGAAAAAAAGGTTTATCTGCATTCGCATATCTATTTACATAAGATACAGCACTATCAGACAAGGCACGTGTTATATAATAATCTTTAGGTACATTTCTTACCGGAATGTCACCATTGACTAAACTGAATGGATCAAAATAATTTGCAACGCCATAAATAATCCCATAAAAATCATCGAATCCACGATTAACCGGGTAACATGCCTTATCGGCAAAATCTTCATGGTACACATGATGAGCAAGCCATTCACGCTGGTCAGACTTCAATGGAGTTTCAGCGATATGCCATTTACCTACCATTCCTGTTTGGTAACCAGCCTCTTTCAGAACCTCTGCTATAGTAACTCCATTCTCTGTCAATTGTCCTCTATACCCCGGCAAGTTATCATTAAATGTCATCCGTCCGATACCCGCTTGATGAGGATACAATCCAGTAAGTAAAGATGCCCGCGTAGGACAACTACGACTTGCATTATAAAAACTATTGAATCTTATCCCTTCTTGTGCCAACTTATCCAAGTTGGGGGTCTGAATTTCTCCTCCATAACACCCCATATCAGAGTAGCCTAAATCATCGGCAAGAATTACTATTATATTCGGACGGTTATCCTGCTGGGCATAAGCATACATGGAAGTCAATGTTAAAGCCCCGAAAGCTGTTGTATGTAATAACTTATTCATTATATTTTATATTTAATTGGTTACGATTATCAGTTCCTTACCTTCTTTCAATTGACTATGAGATATGAAATAACTATCTAATATTTTCTCTCCATATCTAATCTCATTTATCTTCTCTCCAGCTCCTTTCCTAGTTATTATGAAATCCGTCCCATCCAGATTAAAAATAACCTTCTCAAATAAAGGAACAGTCACAATATATTCTGGATCAGCTGGCGAGTAAGTATACAGACCGATAGCATTCAAAACATACCAAGATGACATCTCACCAGCATCATCCATACCAGAATAAGCCAATTTCTTAGGTCCCATCCTATAATAACCATTCAGAACTCTATTCAAAAGTTTCTGCGCTTTTTCCTGCTTATCCACAAAATAATACATATATATAGAACTGTGCCCCGGCTGGTTTCCATGGCAATATTGTCCAATAAAAGTTGTCAAATTATGAGCCTCATACCCATCCCATGGGATCATAAACAAAGAATCAAGCTTGTTTTCAAATGCTTTCTTACTTGGATAAAGTGCTATGAATCCCTCCGAATCATGCGGAGCAAAGAATGTAGATTGCCAACCATTCGCTTCACGGTACATATATTCATAAAAAGGTCTTTTAGGATCAAATGGTGTAATCCATGTTCCATCTTTCAAACGTCCGCGCATAAACTGGGTTGAGGGGTCGAAAAGATGTTTGTAACTATCAGTCCTTTTCATTAATTTTTCATAGTTTTCGCTATCGCCCAACTCTTTAGCTAAAAGTGCAGTAGCGTAGTCATCATAAGCATACTCTTGTGTTTTAGTTACAGCAGCTTTAGCTACAGTTTCCAATTTAGGGTTCGTAATATCATCTTCCGAAATCCATCCTTGCTCCATATATTCTTTAATGAAACGTCTCCCCCCCATTGGACCTTTACCACTACCTTCCACAAAAGCATTATTAAGCAATAATTCATAAGCTGCCTGTACATCAAAATCACGTATTCCCCTCAAATAACTACCTGTTACAAATGTTGACGCATGATCACCGTGGAAAAAGGTAGGCATAAACCCACCGATTTTTCCTCTATCCGTTATTGATTTTATAACATCTGTTGCCACATCAGGTGAAATCATTCCCAATAAAATCAATTTATTACGATAATCATCCCAAAAAGATGGATTGCTATAATAGCGAAAACCTTTATTTACGGTATTTCCATTTGCATCCACAAATTCTCCATTTGCATCACTAAGAAGAATGGGCCATAGGAACGAGCGGTAAAAAGTAGAATAGAATGTCTCTTTTTCTTCTTCCGTACCTCCAATTACACGTATCTTAGACAACAATTTTTCCCATGATTCCTCTGCTTCAGTTCTTACCTGACTAAAACTCTTAGCCAACATTTCACTTTCTAAATTTTCTTTGGCATTTTCTACACTGACATAAGAAAATCCCACTTTTAGCTCAAGCGGTTCCGCTATATCATCATTATCTAAGAAATTCACAACACTAACTTCTGTTTCATCATCTTTCAAGGATTCTATATTACGAATTTTATGATTAGTTACCGCATAGAAGTAGAAAGTAGATCCGGCTTTCTGATATCCTATAAAAACATTATTATCCCTTTTTTCCAATTTCCAATCTTTTACATGTTCATTCGAACGAGCAAGATCAGCCAAGAGTTTTTTATTCTTACCGTCCTTATAGGTATATTTATGATAGGCACAACGCAATGTAGAAGTTACCTCAGCATTTATATCATATTTTTCAAGGTAAACTTGATAATAACCGGGACTGGCCGATTCATGTTCATGACTATAACTGGAATAATACGTCTTAGGTTCCACTTCTCCACTAACACCAATAAATGGAACATAACAGAGATTCCAATGTCCCTTACTAGTATGTACAAAAGCATATATAACAGTATCTTCATATTGGTAACCCGAACCACTCCGCCACATTGTTACGGGAGTTACTTGTACCATTGAGTTCGGCAAAGAGGCACCTGGATAGACTTCAGCTCCCCACGCCCGTCTGGTTGGCTTATACCCTAATTCAGTACTATCCCACAAAGTTGCAGTTCCGATAAAGGGATTAACATAATCAGTCAATCGGTTCGATTTTTTAGCGACAGAACAACCAACTAAAACGCATAGCATATTTAGCAAGATAATATATTTGACAAGTTTCATCTTATTGTATTTTTAATGTTTCTTGGGATTCCATTTATGCTCCAAAGCTCTCATTTCAGTTTCTTGCCCCTTATCACCTTGTGAGTCCATCCATCTCTGCAATTGCCGACGCAACTTTTTCACTTCAGATGCATATTTTACATCATCAATCAAGTTATGCATTTGATAAGGGTCGTTTATTATATCATATAATTCTTCTTTAGGACGATATTGATATTTATGGATTTGCTGTTTTGCAAATATATCATTTTCCGCTTCATTTATCCATGAAAACCATACAGGATCTTGTTTGCGAGTGATTATATTCTGGAAAGGCACCTCCGGAGTTAAATTTAATATATAGCTGAATTTGTCATTTCTCACACTGCGAATACCGTAATAATCTGCCCCATTCGCAATGCCCCTCGTTGTTTGTATGCCAAATACATATTCCTTATTTGTCTTTTTTCCTTTTATCACAGGCAGAAAACTTTTTCCATCAAGACCTTTGGGCACTGATGCACCAGCAATATCAAGCAGGGTAGGTGTGACATCTACATATTCACACATGGCATCCGTTTCACTTCCAGGCATAGTGACCCCTTTCCAACGTACAATAAAGCCAGTTTGCAAACCAGCATCATAACAAGTCCATTTGGCAAACGGAAATTGATGCCCTTGTTCACTTGTAAATATAAACACTGTGTTTTCATCCAGATTATATTTCTTAATAAGTGCATCAATTTTGCCAACATCCGTATCCAGCTGATTAATTTCGGCAAGATAATTAGCATAATTCTTCCTTGTCTCTTTTGTATCGACAAGTGTTGGAGGAAGCGTCAACTTCTCTGCATCAAAAAGCGACCGATTGCCTCTTGTCCAAGGAGAGTGTGGATCATTTGAAGCCAGATACAAAAAGAAAGCTTGTTTCTTTACTGCAACATCAGCAATAAAAAGCTCTAAATCCGGAATATTCAGATTTTTATAGTCACCACTCAAATACTCAAAAGGGAATGCCTCCAAAGGAGCAATATGCCGTTTACCTTGCATGGCTACCCGATAACCTGCCTTTTTCAAATAATACGGAAGCGTCTTAACTCCTTCATCAATAAATGTATGATTAGGATATGCACCCGACTTCACTGGATAAAGTCCTGTCAACAAACAATGTCTGGTAGGGGAGCTCATAGCCGTAGCCTGAAAAAATCGGTTGAATTTCAAACCTTCAGATGCAATTCTATCAATATTAGGAGTTACGGCATCCGGACTCCCATAGCAACCGAGATCCCCCATACGGCAATCATCAGCTATAACCAAAATAATATTGGGAAGTGTATTCTGGGCTACCGCGGATATACTCGAAAGAGTTACACCAGCCATCACCAACAATTGCGTTTTACAGATATTCATAACATCCATATCTAAATTATCAATATTATACCTTTATTCTGCAGATAAAGAGTTACATATTTTTTTATTAATTTCTCTAACTCTTTCTTCCTCTATTTTTATGGCCTTGCGATCATAAGTCATCAGTCCATTCACTTCCACCTCAACATCGGTCGTTTGTGTATAAACAGCACCCGACACCCCTCTAGGGACAAGTTCAAGCAAGCTTTCCCCAAACTTTACATATTCATCAGTAACTTCTTTAGTGTTTTTAAACTGCACATATCCCCAGTTCTTATTAGGTTGCCAAAGGTGCCCCTTCATAGGTAAGCCAATACCACCATATTCCCCAACCACATTTACCTGAGTGGGTTCATACATCATCAACTCCGGCCGGGGATACCGATGTATATCCAAAATATCACCCACCTTATAATAATGATTACCACCACTAGCAGCATTTACCAATCGGGAAGGGTCATAATACTCTGTCCATTCTGCTATTTCTTTTGTTTTGAATTGTCCCCAAGCCTCATTGAAAGGAACCCAAACAACAATAGAGGGATATGGCATAAGATAGTCCATTATTTCTCTCCATTCTTTCTTAAAATTCTCTTCTGATTCAATGGAGCGTTCGTTCTCCTTACCATCAAAATAATTATATTGAATCCATTTAGGAGAATTATCACCACTCGGCATATCTTGCCACACAAGAATACCTAGACGATCGCAATGCGTATACCAGCGTGCAGGCTCTACCTTTATATGCTTACGAATCATATTGAACCCCCAATCTTTCGTTTTCTCAATATCATATGCCAGAGCTTCGTCTGTCGGAGCTGTATATAATCCATCTGGCCACCAACCTTGATCCAAGGGACCAAACTGGAAACAGTCTTTATTATTGAGCTGCATACGCATAATACCATCCTTATCCTTATGCATTGAGATTTTACGCATTGCAGCATAACTCTTAACTTTATCAGTCTTCTTCCCCTTATCTAACAAAGTTACCTCCAAATCATATAAGAAGGGAGATTCCGGAGACCATAACTTAACATCTGCAAGAGCAAGTTCCAATGTTTCCCCTACAACACCCTTAGTCATTGCCACTATGGTATTCTGTTCCTTCAATACAATCTGCACGACATCCGACGATGTAGTGTTTTGTGTACCAACTTTCACTTTCAAGTTCTTATTATCAATATCTGCAACAGAAACTACATTAGATATATATTTGCTACTTACCGGCTCTAACCATACCGTTTGCCAAATACCAGAAACCGGAGTGTACCAAATAGCATGGGGATTCTTTACTTGTTTCCCTCTAGGTATATACGATTCATTTGTAGGATCCCAAACCTTCACTACAAGCTTCTGGCTACCTGATGTCAAAAAAGGAGTTATATCAAATTTAAACGGTACATATCCCCCTGTATGTGTACCAATTTTCACATCATTCAAATATATCTCCGCTTTCCAGTCAACTGCTCCAAAATGTAAAAGAATATTCTTACCTCTCCAGCTAGAAGGAATATTGAAAGTTCTCTTATACCACAATTCTTTCTCTTTACCCAATTCTTTCTGCACACCAGAAAGACTTGATTCAACAGCAAAAGGAACAAGTATCTTTCCATCAAATTTTTGTGGTTCTTTTTGTCCGAAGGGTAAAATCGCATATTCCCATAACCCGTTAAGGTTCAACCAGCTGTCCCGTTCCATAATAGGACGGGGATATTCCGAAAGTATATTATCAAGATTAAGCGTTTCCGCCCATGCAGTCTTAATCTTATCACCTGCAGGTTTCCACTGAGCCGACATAGATATACTTAAAAATAAGAATGCAATAAATATTAATTTAGTTTTCATCTGATACCAATATTATTAAGTGTTTATAAATTCTATAATAGTAATTATGTCTATAACTATAGCAATCCCTTATTGAATACTGTTCAGTAAATCAGTCTTACCTTCATTCACCAGTTTCAATATTAACTCACCAAACAGTGTATTTTGCCATGCAAACCATGCACGAGTAAAATTAGCAGGATTATCCTTATGAAAAGATTCGTGTATGAAACCTGTATCTGCATCTGTATTCATAAGCGTCTTAACACACCATACAATTTCCTTATCATCCTGGCTCGTAAATGCTTTCATCATAATACTCATGGGCCATATCATATCATAGCCAATATGGGGACCACCTATTCCTTCACCAGCCGTTCCCTTGAAGAAATAAGGATTATCCTTACTCCACACAAACTTCCGTGTATTCTGATATATAGGATCATTGACATCCACATCTCCCAAATATGCCATTGACAAAAGACTCGGAGCATTAGAGTCATCCATCAAATATTGATTTCCAAAACCATCGACTTCAAATGCATATATCTGTCCATACTGGGGATGATTGCAGACCGCATATCTCCTAAGAGCATCCTCCACTTCCTGTGCCAAATGCACACACTCCTCAGACATAGCCGTTTCCTTATTCACTGTTACCAAAATCTCAGCAGCCTTACGCAAAGATGTTACTGCAAAGAAATTAGATGGAATCAAGAATTGATAAGTTGTCGCATCATCTGAAGGTCTGAAACAAGATACAATCAAGCCAACTGGATTCACTGGATTACCCAATCCATTATTGTTCATTGTATCCAATTGCCGTTCTGTTCTACGCTGAAATCTATAAGGACCTACTCCATTTTTACGTTGTTGCTCCTTAAAAGTTTTCAGAATATTTTCAATAGCTTGTAGCCATTCTTCATCAAATATACTTATATCACCAGTCGTTTTCCAATAATGATAAGCCAATCGTAGAGGATAACAAAGAGAATCTATTTCCCATTTCCTTTCGTGCAACCCCTCTTTCATGTCAGTCATATCCCGCATCCACTGATGATCCGGATTGGGGTCATAAGGGTCCAAAAATGCATTCGCATAGGGATCTATATTAATGCACTTGAACTGCCGCCGAATAACCCCTGCAAGCATCGCCTTCAACTCTGGATCTTGATTAGCCAGCTGTACATAAGGCCATACTTGCGCACCCGAATCACGAAGCCACATAGCATGTATATCTCCAGTATAGACAACCGTATCATCCTTACCATCTGTTTTCCTATAACGCACTGTAGTATCTAACGTATTCGGGAAACAATTTTCAAACATCCACGCCAGTTTAGGATTAGTCAACTCACTTTTAATTCTGCGTATTTCGGCCTCTACAGCTTGAGAAACAAATAGTCTATCTTGAAGTAAAGGGCGTTTGGTCTTATATTTTAGAGCTGTAGTAGCTACATGTGTATTATCTTTGGACAATACATAATCTGAAGCCTGAGCATTGCTTCCAGTAGCCAATACCATGGCCAATATATAAAAACTAATACTTCTATTTTTCATTTTTTCTTTATAATTTATAGATTACAATTTAAGATTGCAAGGCGTGCATACATTTCTACCATAGCAGCCTGCGTCAACAACCATTTTTTCGGGTCGCAACATTCTCCACTATAATCCACACCAAACAAGCCATATTCATCTCTTGCATGAAGCCATGCATAATCCAGACTTTTAGCAAATTCCGTCACATACATATCATTTTTATCCAAACTATATAACTCTGCAAAACCTCGTAACATAACGGCAGAAAACCATACATCTCCCTTTTTCAATAAACGGATCTGCTTTCCACTTGCCGTTACATAGTCTCTAAAAAAATAATCATAACATGACTTTGCTATTTTCTGGGCATCGATAAGATATACCGTATCTTTTGTCAACTTATATTGAATCGCCGCAGACTGCATCATTTGTCCGCTATTATAAGCATGCTTTGCCGGTCCAACACTTCCGTCAATATTTATCCGATCAAAATACAAATAATCAGTCTTGTCTTGAAGATGTTCCTTTGTCCAACTATACATTTCCTTTCCCTGATAAAAATAAGTACTGTCTTGAGTTGCTTCAAAAAGTTTGAATGCAAGCACCGAAGCAGGAGCATTGGTACAAGTATTCTTTGAAAACTTCTTTTGTTCACACCAATAGATGCCTCCATCAAATGTATCATCCATGCCACTAAGAATAAAACTCCAAATCATCTTGGCTTTGCCCAAGTACTCCTTATCCCTTGTTAACATATACAGATTTGTAAACTCAATGCCTATCCATATATTATCATCATAATAACGATCCGATTGATGAACAAACGTCACATACGACGCATAGGCATGTGGTTCTCTTTTTATATCATAATATTCTTCTAAACCGGACAATACTTTTTCCTTCAACAATCTATAAAGTTTTTTATCCCGTGTAGCCTCGTATAAAGCATTCACAGCTGAGAAGGTACCCGAATAAGGCCATAAATAAGAATAGTCTTTGGGAATGCTGTTCCGTTTATCAAACAAAATCTTTTCAGAAGCTTTGTCAAAAGGAAATGTTTCCCGCAGCAAGCACGAATTCGGAATAGAATAGTTCTGATAGAGGGAGTCCAGAAGTATCCGGGCTCTCTCTAAACAGACATTTTTCTCCATTCCACTGTTTTTTTCATTATTCTCCACATTACAACCAGCCAAACTGACGCCAATGATAAAATTAAAAACCAAAAACAGTCTCAAGAAGAAGTTCGTTCGCATCACAATCATTAACTATGGTTTTCTTATGATAGTTATAGTACGGCTCTGTGTAGCCAAAGCAGTTTTAACTCCTCTATTAGAACGTACAGTCCACTTTAGCGTAACCTCTTGCCCGGCAGCGGCACCCGCTTTTTCTGCAATGCTATTCAACACAGTTGGTGTAATTGTAGCTCCAGTACTCAAACTCTTGTTGTCAGAAGCTTGAATATGGACCGGAGAAGAGAAATTCCCTTCCGCTTTGTCAAACAACACATCATAATACACAAGGCTATAACCATCTTGCGCCTCAGCCTCTTCCCATTCAAACAAGACATTACCCGATGATTGCAGATCAATACGGCTATTATCTATCGGTACTATAAGAGCTTCTACTGCCGTAACATTCAAATCTTCAAATTCTTTGGTATCATCGCACCCCACAAAAATCATCATTATTCCCCAAAGCGATGCTATAAGGATAAACAATAAACTATTTCTCATCTTTTCAAAATTTAATTAATAAAATCAATAACCAGGGTTTTGCCCCAAATTAGGATTAATCACCAATTGCTGTCTCGGAATAGCCCATAGATAATCACGATCCTTATTAAAGCTTCTATCACGATAAGTAAAATACTCCAATTTACCTTCATTCAATTTAAATTTTGCACCCCTAACCGGTTCATTCAACACAGTTTCAGCAATCTTCCAACGACGGATATCATAGATGCGGGTTCCTTCCAAAGCAAGTTCAACACGACGTTCATCCCTAATAATCTGGCGTAAATCTCCATTAGCAGGATAATCCATTGCCGCCGAAGTATTATCAAATCCTGCCCTCTGACGAAGCCGCTTGATAGTCTTGTCCCAGATATCTGAATTCATTTCACCAAGTTCATTTTTAGCCTCTGCATACATCAATAGGACATCGGCAAAACGCAATGTTATGAGATTGATATTACACTGCCATGAGGTACCAGTAGTCCATGCCTCTTGATTTGTATCATAATATTTGCGATAAAAGTATCCGGTATGTCCTCCGTTTTCGCGTCCGATCTTATCCAACGTATTATTTTTAGGATCATTCGGATCCACATTTACAGTAATCGCATTGCCTTCTTTATCCTCAATGACACTGCCATGATGCACAATAGTCATATCAAAACGTGGGTCACGGTCAACATAATCCCCCTTACTTTCATCCCATTTACTGCCATCCTTCATTAAATAAGTATCTACCAAGCTTTGAGTCGGGCTTGCCAATACGTACTGTACCAGCGGTAGACTAAAAGGAACATAAGTAGAAATATTACCCCAAGTTCGTTTTTCGGGAACATACTGAATATCCAGAATGATTTCTGAGTTGTATTCATTTTCCTTGAAAAAGAGTTTCTGGTAATCAGGGAAAAGTTCATACTTACCGTAATTATCTGTATTAATAAGCTTTTCTGTATATTGCACAACCTTTTCCCATTCATTGAAGTTCAATGCAATTCTTGCATTCATTGCCATCGCCGCACCAGCAGTAATTCGGCCTCTATCTGTAACGTCATACTCTTCCTTTGTAGGAAGTATCTCCGCTATTTCCTCCAATTCTTTATGTATCCAAGCTACAATTTCAGACTGAGTTGTAGGAGAAATAGTCTTTGCAGTTGCCTCATCGATATCCTCCGTAAAGAAAGGAACATCTCCGTACCAGTTTGTTGCTTGAAAGAATAAGAATGCCCTGACAAATCGTGCTTCCGCTTTCATCCGGTTTTTACGACCTTCGTCCATAGGCACACGGTCTATATTCTCCAAAAGAGTATGCGCCGTTTTAATGCCGCTATATATACTTTTCCACACATCATCAAAAAGAGCAGTAGATGACGTTGCTTGTCCATTGCCAATAGTCTTCACAGCATCACCTCCATAACCATTATAGAGATTGTCACTCAATCTTTCATCGCGAAAGAGCCAATCTGCCGAATTCATTTGCTTGTAAGCCATATTCAGCAAAGCCGATGCATTTGCTTCAGAAGTCCAATAAGTCTCATCCGTATATTTGTCAGTAGGAATCACATCCAGTTCGACGCAGCTCAACATTGACAGCATGCAAAATAAGGATAGACACCAGGATGAATATCTAAATAATATTGCTTTCATAATTTATATTACATTTAATCATTTTCAAAATTGAATTTCAATTCCACCACCAAAATATTTCAAGGTCGGATAATTTCGTCCACTATTGGCACTGCTAGTATCCATACTGTTACCAAATTCAGTTGATTCCGGATCAATGAACTTGTTCTTAGTAAATGTCAATAAATTCTGACCATTCAAAAACACTCTAACCTTTTTCATTCCTATTTTTTTCGTATAGGAAGCAGGTATTGTATAACCAATCTGTATATCTTTCAAACGAAGATAAGCAGCATTATATAAGTTTCTATCCGATGAATGTTTATAGTTGTGCTGATAAGATGACGAAGCCACGTTTATCAACCGAGGATATCTGGCATCCCTATTGTCCGGAGTCCAATAGTCCAGTTGGTGCTCATATATCACATATGAATAACTTCCATGGAAAGCCTCAATCATTTCTCCCCGGAGGGCCATATCACGTTTTCCAACTCCTTGCCACAACATACTGAAGTCAAGACCTTTCCAACTGAAATTATAATTAAACCCAAAGACATAACGCGGGAAAGCATTTCCAAGTACAACCCGGTCATCATCATTTATTACTCCATTCTTATCTATATCAACGTATTTCACATCTCCCGGTTGCAATTTTACTCCCTCGAATTTCGGAGAATTCTGGATTTCCTCTTCAGTCTGGAACAGTCCATCAGTCCGGAATCCATAATAACTATTAATGGCTTCCCCCTCTCTAATGATTCGTTCAACACCATCAGTCAGCTTTACAGACTCATCCCCATATTCCAGTACCTTGTTACGGGAATCTCCGATATTGAAGCCGAACAAATGAGAAAAATCTTTATGCTTGAATCTATAGTTAACAGTAAGTTCCCAACCATTATTGCGCACCTTACCAATATTAGCTTTTGGGACAGCCCCTCCTAATGTGCCGGGACTTAATGGTGTCAATAAAATATCTGAAGTATTCTTTTGGAATACATCAAAAGTAACATTCAATGCATTTTTCAAAAAAGAAGCATCAAAACCAATATTAAAGGTTTTGGTTTTCTCCCAAGACAATTCAGAATTTCCAAATGTAAATCCTGTACCTGTTACAGAAGAATTGTTAAAACCATACTGATCTGAATTTACTTTATAGGTAGTCAAGTACTGATAATCATCAACAGTTTGTGAACCTAACAAACCATACGAACCACGGATTTTCATATCTCCTACTTTGTCCTTCCAAAATGACAAAAAGTTCTCTTCAGATATTCTCCATCCTAAGGACATTGATGGAAAAAAGCCCCAACGATTATCTTTTGCAAAACGGGAAGAACCATCATAGCGAGCATTCACTTCTGCATAATACTTATCTTTATAGGAATATCCTAATCTTCCCAGCCATGAATGCAAAGCACGTTCACGGAAACCATTCGGAGTATTGTAACTTGAAGTTTCATAAACTGTATCATCTGTATCCTGATAAAGGTCTGGATCGACAAAATTACGTCTGATTTCATTTTTTTCACTACGGAAAGATTCAGATGTAAATCCAAATAAACCCGTCACTTGATGCACATCATTATAAGTATGATTGTAATCAAGGAAAAATTGCAAGTTCAGCATTGTTGCTTTATTGTTATAATCCTGAATACTATAATTTTTACTTTGTCCAGCATTAGCAATCTGATCTTTATTTAAATATTTATATACCGGGTAATATCTTCTCTTAATCAATCGATGCTCTGAAATAATATCATAACCAACAACACCTCTCAATTTCAGTCCTTGCCAGATTTTCAGATCACCAGAAACAATTCCCTGAAAATGGTCTTTGTCATTAGTTGTCAGTCCACCATGCCTCAATCTAGCCAAATAATTACCACCGGTCGTTATTTCATTATTATAATACTTGCCATCCTCATCTGGATACAGTGAATAAGTATTATAGGTTGGAACACGCATAACGTCTGCCAACTGCATATCTCCTCTATCCGAGCGTCCCTCATTTCTATCATAAGCAAGAAGAACCTTTAACTTTAAACGCTGGATTTCAGAAGTCAGATTACTTCGGAAATTATATTTCTTGATACCAAAATCTTGTCCTTTAAAGTTGCTTTCCTGATCATAGTAGCCAAAAGACACATTATATGTTGTCACTTTCGAGCCACCTTGCACATTAATATTATAGTTCTGCTGCAATGCATTCTTCATAATGGCTTTATATCCCCATTCACTATCTCCTTTTGCAAACTCATGAATCTGTTCTGGAGTATAAATAGGATCTTTCCCAGCATTCACATATGAATCATTCCGTAACAATGCATTCTGATATCCTGATACAGGTTTTAATAATATATCAGGATTTTGATTTCCTACAGATGCAGTAAACGTAACAACCGGTTTCATATCAGTTCGTCCCTGCTTAGTTGTAATTAAGATAACTCCATTTGCCGAACGAGAGCCATAGATGGCCGCCGTACCCGCATCCTTCAAAACAGAAACGGACTCTATATCATTCGGATTAAGCAGATTCATTGCATTAATATCATTTGCTGCCATGCCATCAATCACAACCAAGGGATCATTGTTATTCATAGAACTGACTCCACGGATATTAATATTAATATTATTATTATTAGGATTCATGTTGCGTTGTTGTATAGATAGACTTGGCGTCGCACCTTGTAATGCTTGAGTTATATTGGCTACAGGACGATCCTTTATCACATCATCACGAATCTGGTCTACTGCGCCAATTACATGTTTACGGGTAGTCGTACCGTAACCAATGACAATTACTTCATCCAGCAATTCACTATCTTCTTTCATAGTAATTGTATGGAAAGAAGCATTTCCTGCCTTCACCTCTATTTTATCATAACCAATATATGAAAATACCAAAATATCATTTGCACTACATGCAATCGAGAAATTACCATTTACATCTGTTACGGCACCATTGGTGGTTCCTTTGACAACTACACTCACCCCAATCAGAGGTTCTCCTGTCGCATCTTTTACCACACCTTTTACCGTTGCATTTTGTACCGGCTGAGGAACAGTAGTATTTTCGGTTTGTTTGGCATATATATTTCCACTATATACAGAGAAGGAAAACAAAGCCCATAAACCTAAAATCAGTGGTTTATACTTTTCAAAAATCATACAAGTCTTGATTTAATGATTAAACTTATTAATTCTAAAATTCAGAAACTAAAAGAACCGGTTATTACTTTCATAATACTTAAGATTTAATTAACTACTCATATTCGCGATATGTGTTTCTCATCATGATTTGATGGTGCAAATATAGACTGAATAAGTACATCCTGAGTACGGATTCCAGCCATAAAAGCATCACTATAGGGAAAAGTAGGAATTCGTACTTTTCTGTACCAATACCGTACTCCCCATCTATAAAAGAGCGTGTTAAGGCATTTTTATAACTTCTCCCAAGCACTGGCTTCACGGATTAACTTGAATAACCTGATTCCATTTCAGTTTTACTGGATATCCCCAATCCGGTTTTGCTGGATCACAAAAGTCACCGACAGCTTTCATCCGGGCATAAAGCAATGCGGTAAGTTCGTCGCGCTTTTTGCTGTAGTTAGGATCATCATAAAGGTTGTTCATCTCCATCGGGTCGGCCTCAAGGTCGAAAAGCTGAGGATGACGTTGCCCTCCAACATTGTAGAGTATAAGTTTAAAGTTATCCTTTTTAATGGCACGCTGGAGGTTGATGTATGCCAATAGTATGTCCTCGCGTTTTTTTACCATGGGGTTCTGTATGGTTTGTGCCAATGAAAGGCCTTTAACAGTAGGCGGCACTTCTATATCCGCAAGCTCACAAAGAGTGGGATAAATATCATAAAGATAACAATAAGCATCACACATCGCATTCTGTGGAATGCCGGGACCGCATATTACCAAAGGTACTCTCACTGCTGCTTCATACAAGTTCTGCTTGCCCAGCAGCCCATGTTCCCCGACACAAAGACCGTTGTCCGACGTAAAAACAATGATGGTATTATCAACCTTGCCACTGCTTTCAAGTACATCAAGGATACGTCCTATCTGAAAATCCACTTCGCTCACCATGCCATAATAATTAGCCCTTTCAGTAAGTACCTGAGCCGAAATGCGAGGAGTGGAAAGCAACTTTTCATCGCGTTCATTAAGGTCACCGTTGTCAAATGGGTGTTGTGCAACAAAATTCTCGGGCATCGGAACCTCAGTACTAGCGTATTTATGTCCGTAGTGAGGCAACACATTGCGCGGATCATGAGGCGAAGTAAATGCAACATACATCAAAAAAGGAGTGTCGTCCGACGCCTTAGCTTCAAGAAATCTGATAGCAGCATCGGCATATAATTCGGACGAAAAGGTATTGAGTGACGCATCCACCCATTTACCGTTGGTATTATTGTACTTCCCTGCCGGATCGTACTGATGCAGGTAAGGGCACCGATGTCCCAGTTCATTGTATTTCCCGTAAGGATGCATTCCACCGAAAAAAAGGTTTGCACCTGTAGAAAACGAACGGGTAAACGAGGCATTGTCACTGTGCCATTTACCAGTTGCAAAAGTCGTGTAGCCATTCTCACGGAATAGTTCCGGAAAAGTTCTTTCATTTTCCGGAATAACGCCGCCATTGCGATGTATATCCATCAAACCACGCCCGGTAAGAAGCATTGCACGGCTGGGCTGCGAAATAGCACCATTGAAACCTCCCATTACGTGAGTTTGGGTGAATGATATACCACGGCTGACAAGCCGGTCCATATTCGGGGTCTGGATTGTACCGTTACCCCAAGCATGGATAGTGCTGAAAGTCTGGTCGTCCGTCAGCAGGACAAGAATATTAGGACGCTTCGGCCCGTTCCCCTTATCATTACCTTTCTCCGTATTCGCTCCGAATGCAGAGAGTCCGAAAAAAGGCATGTTCAATAATGCCGGAAGGCATAAAAACAAGGTTTTGTTTTTCACTTTCAAATTCATAATGTTTTTTATTTAATGACTAAATCTACTAATGACAGCCCCCAATCTATAACCGGAAACCCGTTGTAACCGTCAAATGGTCTGTTTGTCTTGATGAAACAAAGTGTTCCATACCTTGAAACAGTTCGTTTCACTATTAGGAACAACTTGTTTCCTTATAGAAAACACTTTGTTCTATAGGTATGAAACAAAGTGTTCAATACTATGAACTAATACATTATACTTTTACCATACAACGGAACAGTTATATAAAAGAAGTGGAAGATAAATCTGCTTACACTATTACTTCCACAGTTACCTCCACCTGTAATACACTTATACTCACTGAATTAGTAGAAATAATATGGAAGTAAAAAATCCTGCTTACACACATAACAGATTGATTATTATCAAACTATCAAAAAAGTGCAAGCAAATGGGGATAGAACAACTAAACTTTGTTGGAAACGATGGTTTAGTTCAGCCTTTTAGGGAAGATGTAGCATTCGTTCGCCCACTCCTCCCATTTCCGGACCATCTTCTTCAGCACATCCGGATACTCAGCAGCTACATTATTCCACTCAGTTCTGTCTTTTTCAATATCATACAGTTCCCACTCCTTCATTTTTTCATCCTTTACAGCTTTCCAATTTTTCCACCGTACAAAACAATTATTGAAGTGTTCACCGAAGATATATTCATGTATTTGTTTATCAGGATTATGAACCGTTGACATCAAGCTAGTTCCTGCCATAGGAATAATCGAATTTCCGTCATGATAAGTTGTCGGATATTCTGCTCTGGCAACCTCTACAAATGTAGCCATGATATCAGGAACAAAACCTACGTTTCTTCTTATCTGGTTGCTATACTTTCCAAGCACTTCCGGCCAGGAAATAATCAATGGGGTAGCAATGCCTCCTTCATAGGCCCGTACTTTATATTTCCGGTACGGTGTATTGCTAACCTGTGCCCAAGGCAGTCCATAAGAAGGATGAACCCAGCTGTCAAGCTTATTAATCTCACTTGTGCTTCCGAAACCTTTTTCCGAATAAGGTTCTGCACATGCCCCATTATCCGAGAGAAAAAGTATAAGAGTATTGTCAAGCTTACCTTCTTCTTCCAGATAATCAATCAACTTTCCAATGTTATAATCCATGCAGTAAACTTGGGCGGCATAAACAGACATCCGCAAGGACGAACTATCACGTTCTGCTTCCGTAAGCTCATTCCAGGCACGAGATTCCCATTCGGCCAATTTCCAATCAGGATTGACTATACCCAATTCAACCATTTTCCGGTAACGCTCTTCACGAACGGCTTCCCATCCCTTGTCATATTTGCCTGCAAACTTTTCCAAATCCTTGTCTTTGGCATGTAGCGGCCAATGGGGAGCATTGTACGCCAAGTAAAGAAAGAACGGATTATCATCCGTCTGTTCATCTATAAACCGAATGGCATAATCAGTAAAAGCATCCGTTGTATAATAGGGGGATTGAGGAGCAGGCAAATTCGTATTATCCAGAGTCAAGCCCCGTCCGCCCTGAGGTTTCAAATAGCTGGAAGCACCGGCCAGTATTCCATAAAAATGCTCAAATCCCCTCTGCAACGGCCACTTTTCCTTGCCATGCATCCCAACATGCCATTTGCCTGTCATGTATGTATGATAGCCAGCCTCTTTCAGCACCTCAGCAATTGTCACACAATTACGGTTGAGAAAACCCATATAACCATGGACTCCTCTATTTTCCGGATGTTTTTCTCCTTTCTTGATGCCGGGATCTTCAGACATAGCTCCGATGCCGGCCTGCTGCGGATAAAGTCCGGTCAGCAAGCTGGCACGGGTAGGACAAGAACGTCCAGAATTATAAAACTGCGTATATCGTACTCCCTTTTGTGCCAACCGGTCAATATTGGGAGTCGGAATCTCACCGCCATAACACCCAACATCCGAATATCCCATGTCATCTGCCATAATAAGTACAATATTAGGTCTTTCATCAGTTTCTTTGCTGGTTCGTATTGTTTCGTCTGCCATACACGGCATAGCAGACAACATCGACAAGGCGGATGTTCCGCACAAGAAATAACTCTTTCTCATTTTTTGTATTTCAATTAGTATTACATACTATTATATAAGGTCAAAATTCCGGTAAAGAATTCCACCACTCAAGAGCCAATTTACTCAACCGACTTGCCACCTGAGGATGTTTCTTGCTTAAATCAACGTTTTCCCTCAAATTATCCTCCAAATCATACAATAAGACATTTGTACTGTCTTTATCAACCAACAGTTTCCACTTGCCATACCGCACCGCAATAGCCGGACTGACATCTTTGTCTGCAGGCCGGGGGAATGCTTTGCTTTCATTTCTTCTATATTCCCAAAAGAGAGGTTCTCTCCTTTCCTGCGGAACCCCTTTCAAAGCCGCACTCATGTCCATGCCATCACTTTTACAATCAGCAGGCAATTTGATTCCAGCAAGTGAACTCAAACTCTTGTACAA
Source organism: Bacteroides uniformis (assembly GCF_025147485.1). Lineage (NCBI taxonomy): Bacteria > Pseudomonadati > Bacteroidota > Bacteroidia > Bacteroidales > Bacteroidaceae > Bacteroides > Bacteroides uniformis. The sequence continues at coordinate 396,167 of NZ_CP102263.1, forward strand.
ATCCAGAGCGCTGACCACCGTAGTATCGTCCGTTTTCCCCGAAGGAATTTCGCCTTTTGTATCCCATATTATAAAGGGCATATGTATACCTCCCTCGAACAATGAAGCTTTACATCCTCTCATATTACCGGCCCGGCTTCCCTTGAAACTGGGTGCAGGCCCGTTGTCACTGGTAAAAATGACAATGGTATTGTTTTCAAGATTCATATTTTTAATTTCACGCAGCAAACGTCCTATTTGCCTATCATATTCGGCAAGCACCACCCGAAAGTTCTTTTCCGATTCCTGCCCGTCCGGAAAGACCTGCTGTTGCTCAAAGTTTCCAACCCACGGAGTATGCATGTCATCCGGCCATAAGTTCACAAAACAAGCTTCTCCTCTGTGACGTTCTAAAAAAGCCAGCGTTTTATCAACGAAATAGGCTGTTCTATTCCATCGCTTTACACTATCCTGCGGAGACCAAATCCAATCCGTTGCCGTAAGTAACGAATCCGGTTGAGGGCTTTCATAGGTGCTGCAATATTCGTCATATCCATAAGCGACAAAAGGGGGAGCATTCCGGACATCCCGTCCCCCTCCCAAATGCCATTTCCCGAAATGACCGGTTTTATATCCGGCATTCTTCATCACTTTGGGCAAGGTGGGAGCCGAAGGGTCCAAATAGTCGGCCATTTCCGCAGCTTTGTTTCCAGCCTTTCCTTGTAAATAAGTGGTTATATGCCACTTGCCCGGGTACATCCCGGTCAGTAGGCCACAACGCGAAGGAGAACTGATAGGAGATGCACTATAATATTGATTGAACCGTGAACCTTCTTCTGCCATACGGTCAATATTGGGAGTAGGTATAAATTTACCACCATATATACCAATATCACCATAACCCATATCATCCGTAAGCACAACTATAATATTAGGAGGCAACTCAGCGTTATTCCCTGCCAGACAAGGCAATGTCATAGGGACTGTCAGGGCAGGCAATAGTCCCAGTAAACACATTTTTTCCTTTTTCATCATTGCTTCTTTATTTTCACGTCCATTTGAGCTCCCGTATCACCCTGCTGCCGCATCCACGCCTCAAGTTCCCCTTTCATCATAGCAATACGTTTCGCATACTTCTTTTCTTCTGCCAAATTATTCAACTCCCAAGGATCTTTCTGCATATCATAAAACTCTATTGCAGGACGTTTTACATATCTGTCAACAAAATATCTTGCCCGTTTATCTGTTTTTGTACTCTCAATCCAGCTTGCCCAAACGCTTCTTTCATTCTTAAGATTCATCAGATGTTTTTCAAAATACTCTACTTCAGGAGTCAAGTTCAATATCAGTTTATATCTCTTGTCCCTGATGCTACGTATCGGATAGGCTGTCCCTTCCGGGATATTATTATGTATACCGTAAGCAAAGCGACGGTGTTCTTTCTCTTTGCCGAACAATGCCTTCAGGAAACTTTTCCCATCAATGCCCTCTATTTCATCTCCACCGACAAATTCCATTAAAGTAGGTAGAATATCTTCATACTGAACGATAGCATCACTGGTCGATTTGGCCTTTATTTTTGCAGGATAGCGAGCCACCAATGCACTGCTTTGACCGTAGTTCCAGCAAGTCCATTTTCCTCCCGGCAACTGTGGACCTTGTTCTCCAAGAAATACAACTAAAGTATTATCCAGTTTGCCAACCTCTTCAATAGTTTTCAATACATCACCAACCTGATTATCCAAAGCCCGGATTTCAGCCAAAAGACGTCTGAAAAGTTCACGCGTTCCTTTATTATCAACGCAGTTAGGAGGCAGTATAACCTTATCTGCATCAAATTCATCCTTATTTCCGCATGTCCACGGAGCGTGGGAAAGCGTACTGCAAACAAATAAGCAAAACGGACTGTCCTGTCGCATAAAGTCACGAATGCCATCCACTGTATAGTCAGCAGTCACAGCAATACAGTTCTCCTCAAACCCCGGAACCTTCTCAAAATTGAAAACACTTTTAGGAACAGTATGCGTTTTTCCTGCACGCCCTACCCGATAACCCGCCTGGGGCAGATAATACGTGACGCTCTTTATATCAGAATAGGATATTTTATGATTTTGATAAGAGCCGTGCCGAGCAGGATAGAGTCCGGTATATAAGGAAGCCCGAATAGGCACACTCATTGCACAAGAGGCAAAGTTATTAGTGAATCTGATTCCTTCTTCAGCTATCCGATCAATATTCGGAGTCTTGAGGTTCTTCCCTCCATAGCAACTAATCTCATTCGAAGCAAGATCATCTGCCAAGATTACTACAATGTTCGGTTTCTCCTGTGCTTTTAAGGTACCGGCAACAGGCAGTAGTGCAAGACATGCACCTTTTACAATATTCCAATTCATACATCCAATTTTTAAGTCCGTATTAGATTATTTGATAGCAAAATTAGTGCATCCCTTCCTTAATAAGAGTACTCAAACGCGACAAAGATGTACGAATATGGTCTGAAAGACAGAAAGCTTCTTAAGAATTTTCCAAATTTGTTTTTGTGATGTCTTTACGCATCTGCTCTCTATATTTTTTAGGGGTCATTTCAAATTTCTGAGAAAATATTTTGAAGAAGTTTCCCCGGTTGATAAAGCCGGTCCTATCCATAATCTCTTCAACAGACAAGTTTGTATTAATTAATAGTTTCTTCACAATATCCAGCTTATACTCTCTGATTATATCATTCGGCTTCTTAGGAGTTATTTCTTTTATTCTCCGATAAAACTGACGCGTACTGTATCCTAAAGAAGAGCTAATGGTTTCAATAGAAAGCTCCGGATTAGTAATATTCGAATCGATTACCTGATATACTTTTTCCATGAATTTCTTATCTTCCTCGTGCACCAGCTTACCCTCATTTATCTCAAATGAGCTCACAGCCGAAGAGAAATATTGCTTCAAGTCTTCTTTTCTCTTGATGAGCCGTTCCACTACTTTTTCCAAATATCTCACACTGAAAGGCTTGGTTATATAAACCTCTGCTCCGGAATCAATACCCCTTACCTGATCCTCCACCGTATTCTTGGCAGATAAAAGAATCATTGGTATATGTTTGCGCAATTTATCTCCCTTTATCAATGTAGTAAGAGAGATACCGTCAATGTCCGGCATCATAATATCCGATATGATTATGTCCGGTGAACTCTGCTCCAAACAAGACATCACCTCTGTTGAATTATTAATGGGAATTACATTATATTTATCAATAAATATTTCTGTAACAAACCATAGCATGGCCGAATCATCATCTATAATCATTATTGTCTGCTTATTCTTGTCATATTCAGGAATGACAATCTCAGGAACAGAACTGGTTTCCTCCATTTTTCGGGAAACGTTCTCTATAACAGTCACACTTGCATTACCAAAAAACTCATCACCCTCCGTAGCTTGCTCTATTGACAATTCAGGGAGAATTACAGTAAAAGTCGTTATATCATTAAGCACACTGGTTACGGTTATTTCTCCCTCTAACAATTTCACCATATTATTGCATATAGCCAAACCCAATCCATTTCGCGACGTTTCATGTGCTTTATTCTGGTCTTCAAAATTATCAAGTACGGTATATCTATCAAAAATCTTAGAAAGATCATCTTCTTTAATCCCTTTGCCTGTATTAGCTACAACAATATACAGCTTTTTGTCTTCAACATACACATCTACACTTATTTTTCCTTTGACTGATGCATATTTAAAAGCATTGGATATAAGATTAGTAATTATCTTATTCAAGCATCCCGAATCAGAGTTCCAATATATATTGTCGACTATATTTATTCTATAATCAAGCAGCTTATTACTTGTCAATTCTGAAAAAGGTTCAGCTATATTACGGGCTAATTCTGATATGGGACAGGATTTTATCTCTACTTTTTTATGTCCCGTCTCCAAACGTCTGAATTCAATTAGTTCTGCAATCAGACTATTCAGTTCCTCCGCATTATGCTTAATCAATTTGGCATATTTAATAATGAGGCTATCTGATTTGTCGTATGAAATAATCTTTTCGCAAGGACCATATATTAACGTCAAGGGAGTACACAGTTCGTGAGTTATATTAGTAAAGAATCGTAATTTTGATTCATAAACATCTTCGCGTTGTTTTCTTGTCAGCTTTTCTACGATATTCTCTTTTTTCATTCTATACCATTTAATACTCAGCCGTACAATACAGTAACCAACCAATAACAACAATAAAGTATAGACCACATATGCCAAAGTAGTCTGATACCACGGGTATGATATGTTTATCACAAGTGACTGAACCGCACTTTCCTTACCTGTAATATTATTCCTATACTTCACCAACAAAGTATATCTGCCCGGAGAAATATTGGTGAATGATGCGGAATTGGAGCCTCCATTGTCAATCCAAATATCACTAAGTTCTGCAAGTTTATAAAAATAAGTATAATCATTCCCATTTATATAATCTATAGCAGTAAACGATAAAGAGAAAAAATTTTGTTCATAATTCAAAGTTATATTTTTCCTACTATTTTCAATACTTACAAAATCATTTATATTATACTCTTTACCGAATATAGATAAGTTGCTAAATTGAATTTCCGGATTATAATCCAGTTTAGGAAATCCATTGACCGAAACAGTGACAAAACCGTTTATCCCTCCAAAAAACAAAGTGCCGGAAGGTATATGCTTGAAGTATGCCCCATCACTGAACTCTGTTACCTGAAGATCGTTCTGCTTCCAATATGTCTGGAAGGTATTCTCCGAAACATTATACTTTATCAATCCTCGATTAGTGCTCAACCACAAATTATTGTATTCATCCTGCAACATTCCATGTATCACATTCTTCGGCAAAACATTTGTCTTGTCAAATACATATCTATCTCTATCATAATAAATTCGGGCAAGCCCATAACTTGTAGCAAACCAATAGCTTTTGTCACTCTTTAAAATAGAAAACACATCGTTCAATGTCTGGCTTTCGCTTCCTTCATTTAAACTGTAAACTTCTATTTTATTGGTACGATTATTAATTTTATAGGCTCCATATCCTCTATTGCCAAACCAGATAATCGAATCGTTCTCCTTATAAGAGGTGAAAAAATAGTTGGAAGGAATTACACCATTATCAAACAAAAAGGTCGTATCTTTCTTCAATACCGGATTGCCGTCTTTTTCGCCAAGCTTAGCCTTTACAATCCCTTCACCCACCGTAGCAATCCAAAGAGTAGAATCATTAAATTCACAAACAGAATATACATATCTTAAAGGTTTGTTACCGCCTAAAATATCTATATTCTTTATACTACTACTTTTATATGAATAATAATTCAGACCATTTTCACTGCCTATCCATAAAATATCTTTCTTACCAGGTACTATTGTATAGACAGAGTTACTTTTTAACAAGCTATTATTCGTAAGAAACTGCACTGATTTTTCTCCTTCATTAACAGCCGCGTCATAATTTTCAATTTTCACAATGCCATTCCCTTTTGTTCCAAACCAAAAAGTACCGTATTCATCAATATAAAATGTTCTTATCGGCGTATTTAGATTGTATGGCAAATCTCTCAACAACGTCGTCCTGAGAGTATAGGAATCATTGTAATACATATACACCCCCTGCCCATCAGTACCCACCCATATAATATCCTGAAATTTATCTTTTTCTATACAAAAGATACCGGATTTGATATTTATATCGTGAATAGAATATCTATCTTTAGATTCTGGAATATGCTGCAAAACAATCAGTCCACTTGATTTAAAACCAATAAAATATTCACCTTTATGCTGAATTATAGCTGAAATTTCTCCGTACCGTTTTACTTCATCAGACAAATCATAGATATAATACTTATTGCAACTAGCAGGGTCATATTCATAAAGGGCATATTTATTATCCACAATATAAAAGGTATCGTCATCATAAAAACACCACATGACCTTCTCCTCATCATCAAACAGTTTTTTAGGTTCTAAAGAGATACTTCCATCAGGATTAGAATTGATTGAAAAACTAAGATTGTTTCCGCTTTTCATAAATATCCACAATATATTTCTTTTGTCAATAGCAACCTCGAGGATGTCATCTGCTATGAGGTTATCTACTTGTATTCCACGAAATTGCTGTTCCTCAGGCACATAATAATAAATGTAATTATCACTATTAACGACAAAGATTCTATTATCCGTACTATTCACTACCCAGTTTTTCCCCTTAAACTGCCTGAATGAATGTACCGTTTGAGAATACTTCTCCAAACGATCAAGACCATAATTGGTCTGAATCCACAAAATATTATTCTCAGCTTCCAATATACTCTCTACTATATTCCCAGACAATATCTTTTTCTTATCAATGGGGTTGTACAACTGAAAGTTCAGCCCATCAAAAAAGTTGACCCCCTCACAAGAACCAAACCACATAAAACCATCCCCATCCTGACAAATAGATAATACTGCACTATTGGAAAGTCCATTCTTGCTGGAATACTGCCGCAAATTATAAGCCGAAGAATAATTATTAAACAGAAATAACAGAAAGATAACAGAAACATGGATAACCAGATTATATCTTGTTCTCATAGAATTAAAATTAAAATCATTACAACTTTCTGTACGAAAGGAACTACACCAATCGCCACTAACTCAACACTCTTCATAAAGGAGTACAAACTATACCTTTTAAAAATCATAAAGCTTTTATAGGCTAATTTATCTCAAAATCTTATCGCAAAAATAATATTTTTATTCTTGTAACACCATACCTATTTAATAAAAAATAGGATTTAACTCTTAAAGGTATAAAGGAATGATATGGTGATAAAATACCATGGCTAATAACACAAACAAGACCAGTCAAAACAAGCTTGTCTTTTCCTGATTTAGCTAGACGCTTTTTCTTTTTATAACCGATATCAGTAGACGGTTCTTGGAATGTTGTACTGGTTTAGTAGCCACTTCTTCCCAAGCCCTGCTGATATAGTAGACACAGCAAAGTGAGTTGTCCTGATTCTGTTGACAGTCATCTTGCTGGATTTGCAGAACCCGTACTTGCTTGTCCGGCTTTGCAAAGATATTGCATCCTTCTTTTCATTGCTACTTGTGGAAGGATATTTTTTCTTCTTCCACATTTTCTTCTGTATTCCCTTCTCCAGATGCGCCACAGCAGGTATTTTATACCCGATACTCATATGCGGTCTGCGATGGTTATAGAAATGTATGTAGCGAGCTATGACATTTCTTGCATGCCCGATGTCGTTGAACCGGCCTCGAGGATGGCTGCTTTCCGCCTTAATAATCCCGTTGATACGTTCCGCAACGGCATTGTCGGTGGGTTTGTAGTCTTCCGTCATACTGACGGCAATGCCATGTTTCTGAAGAAGTGCCACATATGGGTCGCAACAGTATTGTACGCCACGGTCTGAGTGATGTATCAGGCCTATAAGATTTCACTTCCTTTCATTTCAACAGCCTGCTCTATAGCCTGTTGCAATGCATTGATGGTTGCCGATACCCATAAGGTGTCGGTAAGCACCCATCCCTGTATCTTATGGGAGTAAGCATCCGTAATCAGATGCAGATAACAGACTTCACCATTGGTAAGTGGTATATAAGTAATGTCACTGACCCACAAGTGGTTGGCTGAAGTCAAGGTCACTCCTTTGATTAAGTTCTTCCACTTGTGATAGCGATGGTTGGAGTTCGTCGTATGCCGGGTCTTGCGGGCAGGAAGCATCAAGCGGTGTTGCCGGAGCAATGCATAAAAGCTGTCCCGCCCAGGCATGAACCCGGCTCCAAAAAGCACGGTGAGCATAATCCACAGTTTGTAACAGCCTATACCCGGATCTTCGATACGGATATCACGGACAGCATCCAGCATGAGACGTTCCCTATGTATCTGACTCTCAATGTCAGCCTTTGACTGGTAGTAGGCTTGACGACAATGGCCAAACAGACGGCAGGCCAACGCAACTTTCAGGTTGCGCTGACTGACCAGTTCCGTTACGATTTGGCCCCAGATTTTTTTCTGATAGGGATGTTGAAGAGTTCTTCAGCACGCGTAATCATCAATTCACGGGCTTCTGTTTCCAGCTTGGAGAAAGACAGAGCTTTCTCCAGCTCTTTAATGCGCTTTTTTAATTGGGCATTTTCATCTTTGTAGGCTTCCTTGCTGCGATTGGACATATCTGGTGATTCTTGTTCAGAAGGCAAAGATAGCTCTTCTGCTAAATTTGAATACTTTTTAATCCAACTATTTAGCAAGGCAGGGCAACAAATGCCATGTGCCCGGCAAAAGGCATGCTTACTCATACCTGATTGGTAGTAAGAGTGAAGAAAAAACAGTTTTTCATCTTCACGATAAAGCTTTCGTTTTGAAGTCATAATAGTAACACATTTATTAGTTTGTAAATGTGTCTACCTATATCAAGATAAGACAGCTAAACATATTTACCGGATATTGAAGTCAAGTACTTTCCCTTCCCCAAGATAGCCCTGCAAGTGCTGTCCGATGCTGATGGGACCTACTCCCACAGGGGTACCCGTGAACAGCAAGTCACCGATTTTCAAGGTCATGAAGCGACTGACATAGGCAATGATATCATCTACCCGGAACAACATATCCGATGTATGGCCACGTTGCACCTCCTTATCATCAATCGTCAGATGGAAGTCCAGATTCTGTACATTGCCGCCCACTTGTTCCAAAGGGACAAAGGTGCCGATAGCTGCCGAATTGTCGAAACCTTTGCAAAGCTCCCACGGATTACCCGCCTCACGGAACTTACGTTGCAAGTCGCGTGCCGTGAAGTCGATGCCCACCGTCACCGCATCATAATAGCGATGGGCAAAGCGAGGAGCAATATTCTTGCCCAAACGGCAGATGCGCACCACCACTTCCGTCTCATAATGTACCTCGTTGGAAAAATCGGGGATAAAGAAAGGCTTGCCATCTTTCAGAATGGCCGAATCGGGTTTCAAGAAAATAACCGGTTCCTTATTCTCGTGTGTATGTCCCAGCTCTTTGTTGTGCAGAGCATAGTTCATTCCTACAGCAATAATCTTCATTACTTGATTTCGTTAAAGTTCAGTCTGTTAAACATCACGGCCAGATGGGCATAAAGGGAAGTGTTCTGCACGACAATGTTCTCGGGAACACGGATACGGAACGGGGTGAAGTTCCATACGGCCTTGATACCGCCCTCTACCATGGAATCCGTTATCTGCTGGGCTATTTCGATAGGTACCGTCAGCACGCCTATATTGACATCGTACTCCTGCATCTTCTGCTTGAACTCGTCCGAGTGATAGATGGGGATGCCGCTCAGTGTCGTACCCACCAGTTCGGGCTTCACATCGAAAGCAGCCACTATCTCCAAACCGAAATGGCTTAGGCCCGAGTCGCGCAGCAAGGCACCTCCCAAGCTTCCGACACCGAACAGAAAGGCTTTGTGTATATTGGTAAATCCCAGGAAGTCCTCCAGTACAGCTATCAGTGTGTCCACCTCATAGCCCACACGCGTACGCCCCGAGATATTGACATACGAAAGGTCTTTGGCAATTTGTGAAGCATCAATATTGATTTCCTTGGAAATCTGGGTGGATGATACGAATCGTTCCCCCTTTTGTTTCAGCAACTTTACATTAGAAAGGTACCACGGAAGCCGGCGCAAGGTAGGTTCCGGCACCTTCATGGTTTCTTTTTTCTGTAACGGACTGCTCATAGTTTCTTATTTAAGTTCTCAATATTGCGATTGACAAAAGTAGTGCTTTTTTTCTAATCAGTAACACGGATGCAACAAAAGCTTAACATAATTTCTAATTGCATAATTCCACATAATATCGTACTTTTGGGAAGTTTAAAAGAAAGAAGTATGAAGAATAATGATTGGAAAGAACGGTTGAATATAGTCTATTCCACCAACCCGGACTACAACTATGAGATGAATGACGATGAGGAGCAAGCTACCCTCCCCCCTGCACAACAACGCCTGCGTGTACAGCTGGACCGCAAGAACCGGGGTGGCAAAGTCGTCACTCTTGTCACCGGTTTCGTGGGCACCGACAATAATCTGAAAGAACTGGGCAAATTGCTGAAAAGTAAATGTGGAGTAGGCGGAAGTGCCAAAGATGGAGAAATCATCGTGCAAGGCGACTTCAAACAACGTGTCATCGACCTCCTGAAGGCAGAAGGATACACGCAAACCAAGCCCGTGGGATAAACGCATCATCCGTCTCACTGCAACTGTAGAGGCATAAAAAAGTGACCGTTTAGGAATTCAACTCCATATACGGCCACTTCTTTTTATAGAATCGTTTCTAAGCGGAATTATTCAGCGCGCAAAGTAAAACGTTTGAAGTCAACAACCTTCAATTCAGGATCAGCTTCTTTCAAGACTTCTCTAACTGTCTTCTTGCCGTCCATGATGTCTTCCTGGTTCAGCAAGCAAACTTCTTTCAAGAACTTGCCAAGACGGCCCTTAGCAATATTCTGAATCATTTGTTCAGGCAGATGTGCAGCTTTCTCGGCAGAAACAGTAGCAATGATTTCCTTTGCCTTTGCCACGTCTTCAGCAGTAATCCAGCCTTTGGCCATGTTGCTTTCCATGTGGTCTTCGCTGTCCACGTGAGCCGGGTTGATACCAGCCTTCTTCAAAGCAGCCTCAACAGCCTTCTGTACCTGTTCAGCTTTTGTCTTCTCGATAGCAACATCTATTTCCTTCTGCTTGATTTCTTCAGATACGCCATCTTCGTCTACTGCAATCGGGTTCATGGCAGCAATCTGCATGGCAATCTGCTTAGCCAGTCCTTCTTCAACAGCCTTGTTGAAAGCAACAATAGTGCAGAGGCCATTTCTGTTCATGTGGTTATAAACCACAGTGCTTGCACCTTCTACAGTCATGTAACCATCCAACTCCATCTTCTCGCCAGTGATACCGCTACGGTCTGTTACAGCATCCTGTACAGTACCGTTGCCCATCGGCAGAGCTTTTACTTCGTCCAGAGTCTTGCACTTGTTAGCCACGGCAAGGTCCAGAATGTCCTGAGTCAATTTCACGAAATCAGCATTCTGAGCCACGAAGTCAGTTTCGCACTTCAGAGCGATGATAACGGCAAAGTCACCCGTAGTCTTAGCCAGCACACAGCCTTCAGAAGCCTCGCGATCTGAACGCTTAGCTGCAACAGCTTGTCCCTTCTTACGGATAATTTCCATTGCCTTGTCGAAATCGCCTTCAGCTTCAGTCAAAGCATTTTTGCAATCCATCATACCAGCACCGGTCATCTTGCGGAGCTTGGTTATATCAGCCATACTTACAGCCATAATATCTTTTTATTTTAATTGTTAATAATATCCTTATAAAGTAATTGAGAGTTGAGAATAGAGAATTGAGAATTGCCGTAAAGTAACTCTCAACTTTCAATTCTCAACTCTCAACAGTATGATTAAGCCTCTTCTTCCTTCATGAAAGCAGCAGCCTTAGCGGCATTGATTGCTTCCTCGTCGGACTTGTCGAGTCTTGCTTTTGTAGCTTTCTTCTTACCTTTGTTGGCAGGAGCTTCACCGGCAGCTTCCATGTCTACCTTTTCGGCCTTACGTTCTTCCAGACCTTCCTGCATAGCAGCGCAGCAAGCATCAAGAATAACTTCTACTGACTTAGTAGCGTCATCATTTGCCGGGATTACGAAATCGATATTCGTAGGATCGGAGTTTGTATCAACGATACCGAATACGGGAATCCCCAGACGATTAGCTTCACGAACTGCGATGTTTTCCTTCATTACGTCGATAACGAACAGAGCAGACGGCAGACGAGTCAGGTCAGCGATAGAGCCCAAAGTCTTGTCCAACTTTGCACGTTGACGTGAAATCTGAAGAATTTCTCTCTTGGAGAGGTTTGAATAGGTACCGTCGCTTGTCAACTTGTCGATGGTAGCCATCTTCTTGACAGCCTTACGGATAGTCGGGAAGTTAGTCAACATACCACCCGGCCAACGCTCGATTACATAAGGCATATTTACAGATGCAGCCTTATCGGCAACCACCTGCTTAGCTTGTTTTTTAGTAGCAACAAACAGGACTTTCTTTCCTGATTTAGCGATTTGCTTCAAAGCTTCAGCAGCTTCGTCAATTTTAGCAACCGTCTTGTTGAGGTCAATGATGTGAATACCATTGCGCTCCATGAAGATGTAAGGAGCCATTGCAGGGTTCCACTTTCTTTTCAAGTGACCGAAGTGGCAACCGGCTTCTAATAATGTATCAAAATTTGTTCTAGACATTTTCTTTTAAATTAATCGTTTACTTTCTTTTTTGTTTCTTCTAAACCAACCGCCGGGTAGTCTGAATCTGAAGAGTCCCGGTAGTTTAGATACTAAACGCTTTTTCAGTTGAGAGTTGAGAGGTGAAAGTCGAGAATTAAGCAACTTGTCCGCCCCAACCGTTCTCCAACTCTTAACGTTTACTGAACTGGAATCTACGACGTGCTTTCGGTTGTCCCGGTTTCTTACGTTCAACAGAACGAGGATCACGAGTCATGAAACCTTCAGAACGGAGAGCAGCCTTGTCCTCAGCATTGATTTTCACCAGTGCGCGGGCAATTGCCAAACGCAAAGCCTGAGACTGGCCGGTGAAACCGCCACCGCAGAGATTAACTTTGATGTCGTACTTTTCAGCAACACCCAGCTTATTCAACGGCTGTTTAACTACATACTGAAGAATGCTTGATGGAAAGTACTCTGCGAGGTCTCTCTTATTAATAGTAATCTTTCCAGTACCTTCGCTTACGAAAATACGTGCAATTGCACTTTTACGTCTGCCTAATGCATTTACTACTTCCATTATCTCTTATTTAAGTACGTTAATATCAATCATTTTCGGGTTCTGAGCATCGTGTTTGTGCTCGCTGCCGGCATATACATACATATTGCCCAGCAATTTTGCGCCCAACTTGTTCTTAGGCAACATACCCTTTACTACTTTTCTCAGTAACTTGTCATCACCGTTCGGTTTTGCCTGCAAACGGGCAGGAGTGATTTCTCTCTGGCCGCCAGGATAACCTGTATATGACAGATATACCTTGTCATTCCACTTGTTACCGGTTAATTTTACTTTGTCGGCGTTGATAATGATTACATTATCGCCACAATCTACGTGAGGGGTAAAGTTAGGTTTATACTTTCCTCTCAACAGTTTCGCAACTTTTGCGCCCAGACGACCCAATACCTGGTCTGTAGCGTCAACAATGACCCATTCTTTAGTCACTGTAGCTTTGTTTGCAGAAATGGTCTTGTAACTTAAAGTATCCACTCTTAATTGTTTTTTAAAATGTTACTACTAAAATGTTTTTCTTCACCGCAAGCCAGTCATCCCGGACAATGGAAGATTAACTCGCTATGAATTAAATGCTTATCCTTTTGAGATAATAATCGGCTTGCAAAGGTACGGTTTTTCTTAGAACTGGCAAAAGTTTTCCACTTTTTTTTAGAGAGCCACTTGGCTGATATACAACAGACAAAGTTATCCTGCGGAGAAACGAAAGAATCTCCGCTAGAACAACTCTTTATGATGCGGCCTTCATCGGCCAATGCCATCATAGAAGACCTTCAAAGCTGCATTGAGAAAGAAACGGGAAAGAGAAAGAAATATCAACGGACAAGGTCCTCGGGGAATTTCGCGGGCATGCCCACCCGCTTCCATGTTTCATGGAACCATGTATTCAGTTCATTCCCATTCAAGTCCTTAGCTATAAAATACTTCAGGTACATTACCCCGTCGTCCCCTATTTCAAACTCCAATATATTGTCTTTGTGGTCCAACATGGGCAGATGGATGTTTTTCTCAATACTTTCCTTATAGGAATTATCCGTCAGCTGCTGATAAGTCCCATACCCCGTGATGATGGCATCCTTGCCAGGAATCATTGTAAAGTTGACAATGCGGCCGTCATCACTCAGCACTTTAAAGGTATTACTCGGTTTCAATATCCCGGGAACATCCGGGATTTCGGACACATAATGACATAACTGCCAAATTCCTGCCAGTTCCGCAGGCCTAAACTCTGCGCTCTCCTGCGCATTGGCTCCCGCTACCGCAAGCAGCACCGCTGCCAGCATGGTAAAGAAATAGTTCCGTTTCATATTCGTATGATGTTGGTTAACGTTATGTCGTTCCGCTAGACACAAATATAAAGATTTATTTTGAGATTATAACATTTTTGGGTATAAAAAAACCGCACAAACAACAGAATGTTTGTGCGGATGATTTTATCCAGTTTGTATATTCCGAAACTTAGAACTCGGCGTTGCGCGGCGTACGCGGAAACGGTATGACATCACGGATATTCGTCATGCCCGTAACGAACAGCAGCAAGCGCTCAAAGCCCAAACCGAACCCGGAGTGGGGACATGTACCGAACTTACGGGTATCGAGATACCACCACATATCCTTCATCGGGATGTGAAGTTCGTCAATGCGCGTCATCAGCTTGTTGTAATCCGATTCACGTTCGGAACCGCCAATGATTTCTCCAATCTTCGGGAAGAGTACATCCATGGCACGCACGGTCTTGCCGTCTTCGTTCTGCTTCATATAGAACGCTTTGATTTCCTTCGGATAGTCAGTCAGGATAACCGGACGCTTGAAGTGGTCTTCCACCAGATAGCGCTCATGTTCGGAAGCCAAGTCAACTCCCCAGTACACCGGGAATTCAAACTTATGCCCTTTGGCAACAGCCTCTTCCAATATCTTGATACCTTCCGTATAAGGCAGGCGCACGAAGCTTTCTTTCAAGACACCTTGCAGACGTTCAATCAAGCCCTTATCAAACATGTCATTGAGGAACTTCACATCGTCGGCACAGTTGTCCAAAGCCCACTGTACACAATATTTGATGAAATCTTCCGCCAGGTCCATATTGTCCGTAATATCATTGAACGCCACTTCCGGCTCAATCATCCAGAACTCTGCCAAGTGGCGGGGAGTATTGGAATTCTCGGCACGGAACGTAGGACCGAATGTATAGATGGCTCCCAATGCAGTAGCGGCAAGTTCGCCTTCCAACTGTCCGGAAACAGTCAGGCTGGCCTGCTTTCCGAAAAAGTCATCATCGTAAATAATGGAACCGTTCTCATCTTTCTTTAAGTCGTAAAGGTTCTTCGTAGTCACCTGGAACATCTGGCCTGCGCCTTCACAGTCGGAAGCCGTGATAATCGGAGTATGAAAATAGAAGAATCCTCTGTCATGGAAGAACTTGTGAATGGCAATCGCCATATTATGACGAATACGGAACACAGCCCCGAACGTATTGGTACGGGGACGCAGATGGGCTATCTCACGGAGGAACTCCATGGAATGACCTTTCTTCTGCAACGGATACGTGTTATCGCAAGTTCCCAGCACTTCGATTTCGCGGGCCTGCACTTCGGCCTTCTGACCGGAACCGACAGATTCCGTCAGCACACCGTTTACGCTCAAACAAGCACCGGTAGTAATCTCTTTCAGCATCTCCTCATCGAAGTTACCCAAGTCTACTACAATCTGCACATTATTTATTGTAGAACCGTCATTCAGCGCGATAAAGTTTACTTGCTTACTACCTCTGCGGGTACGAACCCAGCCCTTCACGTTGACCATAGCGCCAAAATCTTCACGCTTCAGCAGGTCAACAATCTTTGTTCTACTAATCTTTTCCATAAAACAGTTATTATACCTTATTATATATATTACTCAAAAGAACCCATGCGCAGGAAGTTCACCTCTTGTTCCGTGAGGTAACGCCATTCGCCGCGGCGCAGGCCTTTCTTGGTTAAACCGGCAAAATACACACGGTCCAGTTTCATCACCTTGTATCCCAGCGATTCGAAGATACGACGCACGATACGGTTCTTGCCGGAGTGGATTTCAATACCGACATCATCTTTCTTGAAGTCATCCGTATAGCTGATGGCATCTGCATGGATTTCCCCATCATCCAGTTGAATGCCGGCTGCAATCTGCTCCATATCGGCTTTTGTCAGGTTCTTGTCCAAATGCACATGATATATCTTCTTCTTCAGATACTTGGGATGCGTCAGCTTGGAAGCCAGGTCACCATCGTTTGTCAGCAGCAATACACCTGTAGTATTGCGGTCCAGACGACCTACCGGATAAATACGTTCGTCGCATGCGCCCTTCACCAAATCCATCACCGTGCGACGTGCCTGGGGATCATCCGAAGTAGTCACTGTATCTTTCGGCTTGTTCAGCAGGACGTAAATCTTACGTTCGATGCTGACCGTCTGGTCGTGGAACTTCACTTCATCGCCACGCTTAATCTTGGTTCCCAATTCCGTTACCACCTCTCCGTTTACAGAAACGACTCCAGCAGTGATGAATTCATCAGCCTCGCGACGGGAGCAAACACCGGCATTGGCCAGGAATTTGTTCAGGCGGATAGGCTCGTTCGGGTCCACAAACTGCTCCTTATATTCTATCTGTTTCTTCTTGCTGTACTTAGCATTGGGGTCATAATCGGCCGAACGACGGACTGGACGGCTATAGCTGTCTCTGTTGCCGTATCCGCCAGGTCTTCCACCACCCGAATTGAAGCGTGGACGATAAGGACGGTCACCACCCTCATTATTGTAGCGAGGACGCTGCGGACGGTCGCCATCTTCGCTGTTGTAGCGCGGACGATAGGGACGGTCCGTATTATAAGAACGGTCGCTGTTGTAGGAGCGGTCGCCGTTATAAGGACGTTGCGGACGGTCACCACCCTCATTGCCATAACGCGGGCGCTGCGGACGGTCACTATTATAAGGGCGTTGCGGACGGTCGCCACCTTCGCTGTTATAGCGCGGACGGTAAGGACGGTCACCCGAATTGTTTCCATAAGGGCGTTGCGGACGGTCGCCGCCTTCGCTGTTATAGCGCGGACGATAGGGACGGTCGCCATTATCGTTATTGTAACGAGGACGCTGCGGACGGTCACCATTGTCCGCACCAGGATTAAAGCGCGGGCGATAAGGGCGGTCACTGTTATAAGGACGCTGCGGGCGGTCCCCGTTTTCACTGTTAAATCTGGGGCGATAAGGACGGTCGCCATTATCACGGTTGTAAGACGGACGGCTGTAGCCACCTTCCTTGTTAAATTGGTTACCATCGCGGCCGGCACCTGAGTTCTCCTCTGCGGAAGAAGCATCACGCCAAGTTTCGTTTTCTGTACTCATTGTTTTTTATTCGAATAAAATTAAACCTTGGCCTCACGGCCATTCATTGTCTCTATTATACCTTGAATTTTATATGTTTCTATAACAATTGCCGGAGTAAAAAGTTGAAATTCCTCCGGTACACTTCTGTGGTTGCTTAAATTCCCGTATAAGTATGGGGGGTAATCACCCGCAATTCTTTCTTTATCTCTTCACTTACATTCAGTCCCTCTATAAATTCCTTGATAGACGCTTCCGTAATGGCCTGATTGGTACGGGTCAACGCTTTCAACGCTTCATAGGGATGCGGATAGGCCTCGCGGCGCAGAATGGTCTGGATAGCCTCGGCCACCACGCTCCAGCAATTGTCCAGGTCACGGTAGATGGCCGGTTCGTTCAACAGCAACTTACGCAAACCCTTCAAAGAACTTTGTATGGCAATAATGATATGCCCGAACGGCATACCCACATTGCGGAGCACGGTAGAGTCCGTCAAGTCACGCTGCAAACGGGAAACCGGCAGTTTTACCGCCAAGTGCTCAAGAATAGCATTCGCCATGCCCAGGTTTCCTTCCGCATTTTCAAAGTCAATCGGGTTCACCTTGTGCGGCATCGCGCTGGAGCCCACCTCACCGGCTTTAATCTTCTGCTTGAAGTATTCCATAGAGATATATTGCCAGAAGTCACGGTTCATATCAATCATCACCGTATTGATGCGCTTCATGGCATCAAAGATGGCAGACAGATTATCGTAATTGGATATCTGGGTAGTATACTCCTCGCGTTCCAAGCCAAGCTTTTCGGAAACGAACTTATTGCCGAATGCCTTCCAGTCATATTCCGGATAAGCCACATGATGGGCATTGTAATTACCCGTAGCGCCACCGAACTTTGCTGTCACCGGACAAGCCTTCAGCGTTGCCAACTGGCGTTCCAGACGGTAGACAAACACCATTACCTCCTTGCCCAAACGGGTAGGCGAAGCCGGTTGTCCGTGTGTCTTGGCAAGCATGGGGATAGCGGCCCACTCTTCCGCATAAGCACGGAGCTGCGCTATCAGTTCCTCTATTTGAGGATAGTACACCTGCTCCAACGCCTCCTTTACAGACAAAGGAACAGACGTATTGTTGATATCTTGTGAAGTCAGGCCAAAATGGATGAACTCCTTATAGTCGTCCATACCACCCAACTTGTCAAACTCTTCTTTTAAGAAATACTCCACAGCCTTCACATCATGGTTCGTCACGCTCTCAATGTCCTTAATGCGTTGCGCGTCGGCTTCGGAGAAGTTACGGTAAATGTTTCTCAAGGTTTCGAAAACGCCCTTATCCACCCCTTTCAGTTGCGGCAAAGGCAGCTCACACAGCGTGATAAAGTATTCTATTTCAACTTGTACACGGTATTTAATCAGTGCAAATTCTGAAAAATAGGCAGCCAAAACATCCGTTTTGCCTCTGTATCGACCGTCAATCGGAGAGATTGCGGTAAGTAAATCAAGTTTCATACGTCGTATTTATGATGATAATTATCGGACTGCAAAATTACTGCTTTTTTCTGAGTAACAAGACATAAAGGATAAAGATTTTAAGAAAAGGAAGTTAACGGATAAAAAAATGGCCTTACAATCACTTGCAAGACCACCTTCGAATGAAAATTTCCAGTGGGCGTTGACGGATTCGAACCGCCGACCCTCTGCTTGTAAGGCAGATGCTCTGAACCAGCTGAGCTAAACGCCCTTTTGATGAACGAAAGTGCTTGGATTTTGTGTGGGCGTTGACGGATTCGAACCGCCGACCCTCTGCTTGTAAGGCAGATGCTCTGAACCAGCTGAGCTAAACGCCCGTACACTTCCGTTTCAAAAGCGATGCAAAGGTACAGCTTATTTTGACATTACCAAAACTTTTGCATAATATTTTTCGATATTTTTTTAGTCATTTAGCGACACGCTCTGTTTCTCAAGCATTTAGTACGTTCACTTTTTTGCCTCATTTTTCCGGATGACCTTTGCCGGATTACCAACGGCTATGCTATCGGATGGAATATCTTTCGTCACCACACTACCCGCACCGATGATACAACGGTCGCCGACGGTGACGCCTGGACACAGAATGGCACCGCCGCCAATCCAGCAATCCTCTCCTATCGTCACCGGATAGGCATATTCCTTTTCCGTACGACGCTCGATATAATCCATCGGATGATGGGGAGTGTATATCTGTACGCATGGACCGACCAACGTATGGGCACCAATCGTGATATATCCCCCGTCCAGGAAAGTGCAATTGGCATTGACAAAGACATGCTCACCCAGCCGGATCCCATCCCCGTGGTCGCAATGGAAGGGCGGGCAGATGATGGAAGTAGCGGGAATACCTGGCACCAGTTCCTCCAGCAAACTCCGGTAATCCTCATCGTAAGTACTCATCACACGCATTTTTGCCAGCAAGCGCTTGGCATGCTCGAACTTCACCTGTATCTCCGGAACGGACATATCCGCCAACTGGGAGCTACGCATTTTTTCCACTTCATTCATATTATTTCTTCTTTTGATTCATACAGAGACTCAGCCCCGAACAAAAATACGGAAATAAACGCAGTATACCAAAAGAGCGGAAAACCTTTCGGCTTTCCGCTCCTGCAATCGTTTATAGAGCAAACAATTTATTTGTACTCCTGCCAGCTCTTAATCTGGATATCTTCCAGCTTCATTTCGCAGAATGCCTCGATAAAGGCACTTGCCAGGCGGGCATTGGTAATCAACGGAATGTTGTGGTCGATAGCACCGCGACGAATCTTGTAGCCATTGGTCAGCTCGCGTTTCGTATGGTTCTTCGGAATGTTGACAATCAGGTCGAAGGCATGGTCGGCAATCATCGTCATCACGTTGTTTTCCGCATCCGGGCGTTCATCCGGCCAGTAAACGGCTTCCGTCGTCACGCCATGGGCGTTGAGGAAAGCGGCTGTACCTGCCGTAGCATAAATCTTATAGCCTTTGGCAAAGAGCATGCGGCTGGCATCCAGCAAATCCACCTTGGACTTCATGGCTCCGGAGGAGAACATCACGCCCTTCTCGGGACGGGGGATTCTGAATCCGGTAGCAATCATGGCATTCAGCAATGCTTCGGAGAAGTCGTCGCCAATACAGCCTACCTCGCCCGTAGACGACATGTCCACACCCAATACCGGGTCTGCCTTGTGCAGACGGGAGAAGGAGAACTGGCTTGCCTTCACACCGATACGGTCGATGTCGAATGCCGACTTGTCCGGTTGTGTATAGGGAGCGTCCAGCATGATACGGGTAGCAGTCTCGATGAAGTTACGCTTCAGCACCTTGGATACGAACGGGAAGCTGCGCGATGCACGGAGGTTACACTCGATAACCTTCACCTCGTTGTTGCGTGCCAGGAACTGGATATTGAAAGGACCGGAAATATTGAGTTCCTTCGCAATCTGGCGGCTGATTTTCTTGATGCGGCGTGCCGTTGCAAAGTAAATCTTCTGTGCCGGGAATACCAGCGTAGCGTCACCGGAGTGTACACCGGCAAACTCTACGTGCTCGGAGATGGCGTATTCCACCACTTCACCGTTTTGGGCAACAGCGTCGAACTCGATTTCCTTGGTGTTCTGCAAGAACTGGGATACCACCACCGGATATTCCTTAGATACCTCAGCAGCCATCTTCAAGAAGTTTTCCAGTTCTTCTTCATCGTAGCATACATTCATCGCAGCACCGGAGAGTACGTAAGACGGACGCACCAGTACCGGATAGCCCACCTTCTCTACAAAGCCTTTCACATCTTCCAGGCTAGTGAGTTCCTGCCAAGCCGGTTGGTCGATGCCCAGCTGGTCGAGCATGGCAGAGAACTTGTTACGGTTTTCGGCACGGTCGATGGAGATGGGGGAAGTACCCAACACGGGAACTGACTGGCGGTGAAGCTTCATTGCCAGGTTGTTCGGTATCTGTCCACCCACGGACACGATGACACCGCGCGGCTGCTCCAGGTCGATAACGTCGAGCACACGCTCGAAGGAGAGCTCGTCGAAGTAGAGACGGTCGCACATGTCGTAGTCCGTAGAAACGGTTTCGGGGTTATAGTTAATCATGATGGACTTGTAGCCCAGCTTGCGGGCAGTCTGGATGGCATTCACCGAGCACCAGTCGAACTCTACAGACGAACCGATGCGGTAAGCGCCCGAACCAAGCACAACCACTGATTTTTCATTCTTATAATAGTTCACATCATAACCTTGAACGGCATACGTCATGTAGAGGTAGTTCGTCAGTTCCGGATGTTCGGAAGCCACCGTATTGATGCGCTTCACGGCGGGCAGGATGCCCAGCTCCTTACGACGGGCGCGTACGGTAAGGTTTTCCTTCTCCATATTGCCTTGCGGATTCAGCACGAAGCGGGCAATCTGGAAGTCGGAGAAGCCAAGCACTTTGGCTTCGCGCAGCACGTCGGCGGGGATGTCTTCCACCTTATTATATTGGGAAAGTTTCTGCTTGTAGTCTACGATGTTCTTCAGCTTGCCCAAGAACCAGGGGTCAATCTTGGTCAGCTCAAAGATGCGGTCGATGGCATATCCCTTTTCCAGAGCCTCGGCAATGGCAAAGACGCGCAGGTCGGTGGGATGTGACAGTTCGTAATCCAAGTCATCGAACTCCACTCCCTCATTGCCCACGAATCCGTGCATTCCCTGACCAATCATACGCAAGCCCTTCTGGATAATTTCTTCAAAGGAACGTCCGATAGACATGATTTCGCCTACCGACTTCATGCTGGAGCCAATTTCGCGGCTGACACCTACGAACTTCGTCAAGTCCCAACGCGGAATCTTGCAAATCAGGTAATCAAGTTGCGGAGCAGCATATGCAGAATTGGGAGTTCCCATCTCGCCGATTTGGTCGAGCGTATAGCCCAACGCAATCTTGGCAGCCACGAATGCCAGCGGATAACCGGTAGCCTTGGAAGCCAATGCGGAAGAACGGGACAGACGGGCGTTCACCTCGATGACACGATAGTCGTTTGTCTCGGCGTTGAACGCATACTGGATGTTACATTCGCCCACGATGCCCAGGTGGCGGATACATTTGGTGGAGAGCTCCTGCAACATTTTCACCTGCTCGTCGGTCAATGAGCAAGTGGGAGCCACTACGATGGACTCACCCGTATGAATGCCCAGCGGGTCGAAGTTTTCCATGCTTGCCACCGTGAAGCAGTGGTCGTTGGCATCGCGGATTACCTCGAATTCAATTTCCTTCCAACCCTTCAGAGACTCTTCTACCAGAATCTGCTTGGAGAAAGTGAAAGAGCTTTCGGCCAATTTAATGAAGGCTTCCTCGTCCGGACAAATACCGCTTCCCAGTCCACCCAGAGCATAAGCCGAGCGCACCATCACGGGGTAGCCAATCTCGCGGGCTGCCTTCAGTGCGTCCTCCATGCTCTCCACAGCGTGGCTCTTCGGAGTCTTCATCGGAATCTCGTCCAGCTTCTTCACAAAGAGGTCACGGTCTTCGGTGTACATAATCGCCTCAACGGAAGTACCCAGCACGCGCACGCCATATTTCTGAAGAATTCCGTTCTGATAGAGTTCCGTACCGCAGTTCAGCGCCGTCTGTCCGCCGAATGCCAGCAAAATGCCGTCGGGACGTTCTTTCTTGATGATTTCTTCCACGAAATAAGGAGTTACCGGCAAGAAATAAACTTGATCGGCGATACCTTCCGATGTCTGGATAGTAGCAATGTTCGGGTTTACCAAAACAGAACCGATACCTTCTTCGCGCAACGCCTTCAGCGCCTGCGAACCGGAATAGTCAAACTCTCCGGCCTGACCAATCTTGAGCGCACCAGAACCCAAGACAAGCACTTTCTTTAAATTCTTTTCCATATTCTCTTGTTGTCTATTAAGTTACGAGTTACAAGCTACGAACTACGAGTTGTAGCTATTTCACAAAAAAAATGCGTCACCCAATAAAGGATTAACGCATTACCAAAGAACTAAAAATATCTTTCTCGAAAAAAGAGAAACTGACGGCTCCCGAATGAAATTCATTCGAACGGAGGTTATATTTGCTTCTCATTTCCTGCGATTGCATAGTCTCTTTAAAATTTGTGCAAAGTAACGACTTATTTACGAAAAGAGCAAATTGTGGCATATTTTTTTGCATAAAAGAAACGTCATCCTCCATAATAGAAGAGCGGCCGTCGCCCACAACCGAAATCTTTTTCCGAAAAATGCGATTCCATATAAAAAAGAAAGACTATATCTCAGTAAAGGCATTTGCGGATAAATATGAAGATTCTCCCCACCAAAACTTGCTTTTCTCGCCACGGAAACTTACCTTTGTGCCTATACAAAAATAGAACAAGGATTCTGTTTCTACAAACAAAGCCTTTATTCTTAAAAATAAAATTTCTATTCCTTGGAATAAAGGCTTTATTCTAAGATTTCTCCGCCACCAAAAGAACTTTGCTCCGCAGGGAAAAGGACTTTGCAACGAAGGAAAGAAAAGAAAGGAGAACGCAACAATGACCACACGCTACCAAATGAAAGAAATGCCCGACTTGCAAGGCACGGGCGAACCAATCACCTACCCCAAGATGGTGATGACCGGACAGACCGGCACGCGCGAACTGGCGGAATACATCGCCATGACCTCGGGATTCTCGAAAGGCGTAACCGAAGGAATTATCTGCGAACTGGGCGAAGCCCTGGCCCACGAAATGGGAATGGGACGCTCGGTGAAGATAGAAGGATTGGGCGTATTCACCCCCGCACTGTCCATCTACCCCGACAAGGAACGCGAACAGCCCCAAGAAAGCACCACGAAGCGAAACGCGCGGAGCATCTACGTAAGTGGCGTGAACTTCCGCACGGACAAGGCCTTGATTAGAGAAACCAACCATTGGTGCGAACTGGAACGTGCCTCCTGGAAACCCGCACGTTCGTCGAAGAAATACACTCCCGAACAACGTCTGGCTCTGGCGCATCAGTATCTGGACAAGCATGCCTTCCTTACTGTCAGCATCTACCGGCAACTGACCGGACTCGTCCGCTCCACCGCCACCGTGGAACTGCGCAAATGGGCACATACTCCCGGCAGCGGAATCGATACAAG
The DNA here is from genome assembly GCF_025147485.1 of Bacteroides uniformis. NCBI lineage: Bacteria > Pseudomonadati > Bacteroidota > Bacteroidia > Bacteroidales > Bacteroidaceae > Bacteroides > Bacteroides uniformis. The sequence goes on from NZ_CP102263.1 coordinate 420,471, forward strand.
CGGCATCGGAAGCCATAAGGTATACGTGAAAAGGAAAGAAAGCGTCATCCCTTGAGGTTTCGATAATTATAGGTATCTTTGCCGGTCCTAATGGCTTTTATACAATGAAGAAACTAAAAAATACATAATATGGCAAAAGAAAAAATCATCCTTACGGGCGACCGCCCCACAGGACGCCTGCACATAGGACACTATGTAGGCTCATTGAGAAGAAGAGTGGAACTGCAAAACTCCGGCTTATACGACAAGATTTTCATCTTCATCGCCGACGCACAAGCGCTGACGGACAATATGGAGAATCCGGAAAAGGTGCGCCAGAACGTCATCGAGGTGGCACTGGACTACCTGGCTTGCGGACTGGACCCGACGAAGAGTACCATCTTCATCCAATCCCAGATACCGGAACTCTGCGAACTGACCTTCTACTATATGGACCTGGTGACCGTGAGCCGCCTGCAACGCAACCCGACGGTAAAGACCGAAATCCAGATGCGTAATTTCGAGACAAGCATCCCCGTAGGTTTCTTCACCTACCCCATCAGCCAGGCAGCGGACATTACCGCCTTCCGCGCCACTACCGTGCCCGTGGGCGAAGACCAGGAGCCGATGATTGAACAAGCTCGTGAAATCGTACGCCGTTTCAACTATATATATGGTGAAACCCTCGTGGAACCAGAAATCCTGTTGCCCGACAATGCAGCCTGCCTGCGCCTGCCGGGAACGGACGGCAAAGCCAAGATGAGCAAGAGCCTCGGCAACTGTATCTATCTTTCGGACTCTGCCGACGAGGTGCAGAAGAAGGTGAAGAGCATGTATACCGACCCCGACCACCTGCGTGTGCAAGACCCCGGAAAATTGGAAGGCAACACCGTATTCACTTACCTGGATGCCTTTTGCCGTCCGGAACACTTCGGCCTTTATCTGCCCGAATATCCGAATCTGGACGAACTGAAAGCCCACTACCAACGTGGCGGTCTGGGCGACATGAAAGTGAAGAAGTTCCTCAACGAAATTATGCAGGAGACACTGGAGCCTATCCGCAACCGCCGCAAGGAGTTTGAAAAAGACATCCCCGCCATCTACGACATGCTGAAGAAAGGTTGCGAAACTGCCAGGGAAACCGCTGCCGCAACCTTGGACGATGTACGCAAGGCTATGAAGATAAACTACTTTGATGATGCGGAACTGATTGCAGAGCAAGTAAAGAAATTCGGCGGAGAATAAGGGATAGGAGATACGAGTTACAGAAGTTACGAGTTACAAGGAGCTACCTGTTACAAGTTACTGGTTACAAAAAATGAGGGGCATGCGTCATAATAACGCATGCCCCTTCTCATTTCTATAACTCGTAACTCCTTGTAGCTTGTAGCTCGTAGCTTTCTAATTGGCAGATTTCACCAATACCACACGGTTCAGAATCGGCTGTCCGAACTTATCGACACCACCACCGGCATCCACCTTCAGGCGGTCAGCAGGAATTCCGTATTGTTTTACCAATACATCGACCACGGCTTGTGCACGCTTCAAACTCAACTCTTTGTTGAATGCCGGCGTACCGGTTGCAGAGTCTGCATATCCGTTTACAGTGTAAGTGGCGTTCGGGAACTGTTTCATCTGGTCTGCCAGATAAGACAAGTTCATTGCTTCACGTGGAGAGACTTCGGCAGAACCGATATTGAAGAATACGGTACGCGGTGCTATATCCGGATCGGGAACAATCACTTCGGTTTCCGTAACTTCGGCCACCGGCTGGTTCTGTGCAGCCACCAATGCATTCTGCAGCTGCTGGTTGGCAGCTCCCATCTCTGCAAGCTGTGCCTGCATGGCAGCCAGCTCTACCTGAGAAATCAACTGAGGCATCGGGCGACGGAATCCACGGGCGGGGAAACGGTATGTCAACCCTACCGTTGCACTCAGCACGCCATCATATCCATGATCGCCGCCAACTTCGCCATCGAACTTATCTTCAACGCCCATTGCGCTCAGCTCCAGGTTAATATCTATCGCATTGGAAATACGGAAGCGATTGATGATACCCGCGTTTACAGACAGAGCTTCGCGGTGAGGCTTTGTGTAGTTGTGAGTGAAGCCAGCACCTACATAAGGAATGATTTCATACACACGGTGCTGGTTGTATCCTCCAAACAGCGCATTCAGATTGAACATCACATCTCCGTGCAGATTCATATAGTCGAAACGCTGTTTGTAGTAGCCGTCATCCACCTGAGTGCCTTTCACGTAGTCAGCACCTGCATCATACGTATATCCTCTTGCCTGAAGGCCGCTATATTGCAGACGTACTCCCAGTCCCGGGGTGAACCATTTGCCGATGGCAAAATTCAGCGTCGGACTGATACGCTTGCCAAAACTTCCTGCCTTATCATTATCTCCAAAAGTTGCTTCGGCACCACCGCCTATAGAGAAAAACCAATTACTCCAGAACGGATTAGTGATTACCTGATATTTATCCTGAACCTGGATAACACCAAATTCTTCCACAACTTCAGTCTTTTGCTGCGCCATGGCAACAGAAGACACACCAGCTAAAGCCAGTAACATTAGAATCTTTTTCATATACCTTAAAATAGTTAAGTGGTTAATTAAACTCTTTATCATTCAAACTGTCTAATTAACGCCAACAGAACTAAAAGGTTCTGAATATTTGTACTTTTTTTGCCTTGATGCAAAAGAAAGTACTCTTCCTTATTTGGAGAAAAGCTTTTCTATGTCGTCTTCTTTAATGGTCGCCAGCACCGTCTTTCCGTCCGGAGTATAATTCGGGGATGGGCATGCAAACAGATTGTCCACGAGATTGGACATTTCCTCGTTGCTCAGCACTTGTCCATAGACGATGGCCGCAGCACGTGCCAAGGTCGATGCAAGAATTGTCTGCACCTCTTCCTTAACGTCATTCCCTTTTTCCATAGCAGTATGTACCATATTCCGGACCAATTCTACCGGGTTCAACCCCTCTATGCCCGAAGGTATGCCGTTGATGGCATAGCTGCCGCCACCCAGCGGGCTCAAATCGAAGCCTACTGCCGACAAATCTTCCAATATACTTTCCAGTACGGCAGCTTCCGAAGCCGGCAACTGGATAATCTCCGGAAACAATACCCCCTGGGATACGCCTTGTTTCTGTCGAATCTGGCTCATATAGCGGTCGAACAATACCCGGACATGCGCCCGGTGCTGGTCTATCAGCATCAGACCCGATTTAACGGAAGTCAGAATAAAACGCCCCTTGAACTGGAAGTGTTGCGCTCCTTTCTCTACCGTTGCCTCATTGCCATAGAAAGAGGCGCTTGCCCCGGAAGGAACCGTTTCCTGGAAATAAGGAACCCTCTCCTCCTCTCTTGGAGCCGTACCGGTAACCGTATCCTCTACAAAAGGCTCTTCCTCCATCGGCTCGTTCATCCTGCTGGCTTTTTCCAAACCGGAATAAAGCCCCTCCCACTCCACTTTGGGGCGCGAATAATTGCCACCGCCTCCATAGGAAGAAGCGGAAGACGTCTTGAAGGGATTGAAATCCGTGTTATAGTGTACCTTCGGAGGCTCTATCGGACGAGCCTGCTCGAATGCAGGAATATCCGGCATGTCCTCGGTATCAAAATCGATAGTAGGTATAGCGCTAAACTTGCCTAAGGATTCCTTGACCGCAGCCGACAGAATCTGCCAGATAGCCTGCTCATTCTCGAACTTAATCTCCGTCTTCGTCGGATGGATGTTCACATCGATATTGGCAGGGTCTACCTCGAAATAAATAAAGTAGGAGATTTGCTCACCGGCAGGAATCAGCTGCTCATAAGCGTCCATCACCGCTTTGTGGAAATAGGGGTGACGCATATAACGCCCGTTCACAAAAAAGTATTGGTGCGCTCCTTTCTTGCGCGAGGTTTCCGGCTTGGCAACAAAACCGGAAATCTTTATCATCGTCGTATTGACGTCTACGGACAGCAACTGCTGATTCAGTTTCTTTCCGAAAACTGCCATGATGCGTTGCCGCAAAGGCATTACCGGAAGATTGAACAATTCCGTATCATTACTATACAGATAGAAGGCTACCTCAGGATGCACCAGCGCTATACGCTCGAATTCCGTAAGGATATTGCTCAACTCCGTAGAGTTGGCTTTCAGGAATTTACGCCGGGCAGGAATATTGAAGAATAGGTTCTTGATGGAAAAATTGCTTCCCTTAGGGCAGGAAACGGCTTCCTGGCCCTCGACTTTAGAGCCGGCAATCAACAGTCGCGTCCCCAGTTCCTCGCTGGCTGGGCGTGTTTTCAACTCCACTTCAGCTACCGCAGCAATGGAAGCCAACGCTTCTCCACGGAAGCCCATGGTGCGTAGGGCAAACAAATCGGCAGCTTCGCGTATCTTTGAAGTTGCATGGCGTTCAAAAGAAAGACGCGCATCCGTTTCGGACATCCCCTTTCCGTCATCAATCACCTGGATGCAGGTCTTGCCCGCATCGGTAATCAGCACATGTATTTCCTCTGCTTCGGCATCAATTGCATTTTCCACCAATTCCTTCACAACAGATGCCGGACGCTGAATCACCTCTCCGGCAGCAATCTGATTGGCAACCGAATCGGGCAGCAAATGAATGATATCGCTCATGATAATGTTTAATGATTAGAGATTAATGATTAATCATTATTAAATGATTCCGTTACTGATGGCATACCACAGATAAATCAGCACAGCTATGACAACAAGGATTATGCCCAAATGCATCGGCTTACGTCCGCTCTCCTTGCGCCGCTTCAAGTGAGTTGTTCCTTCTATGAATTTGCCCCGTATATCCTCGGGCGAGAATTCCTTTTCCGGCAGCATACCCAGGTCACGCTTGGCGTTTTCTTCCATCTTCGCCAACTTCTCTTTCCGCTCATCCACATAGATATAGCTATGATTGAAGCCACGAGGCTTCCGCATTGCAAACATTCCCATGACGCTACTTATTATTTCGTTTAATATGCATATTCCTTGGCGAAGTTACAGGTTTCCGGTCACTTTTCTTCAATACTTCACCTGCTTTTTTAGCCCTCCACTCGAAGATGTCCTCCTTGTTGAGCGGACGGATGTAGTCGAACCAAACAAAAGAAGGCAGCCTGCTCTTATCTGGTGGAATCTGGTCCAAAGGATAGGCTGTACCGGTAGTCTTTCCAACAAAGACTCCGCGCTCCATTCTTCTCTCCTTCAAGTACATTTTCAAAAGTCCACCTTCCGAATAGTTCATCATAATCAGCGAACTGTCCTTCTCCTCTACCGGATAATACACCACCAATACATTGCCGTTTACCTCCACCAGACGCATGTCTCCATCTATGAAGAAAGCTTTCATCTCCTTACCGGAAACTTGGTTATAGTGAATACTGTCCTTTTTCTCTACCGTCAGGGCCTGATTGATGATATGTGCCCAGTCGATGGTACTATCGTTCATGTAAATTTTAATTTCCTCGCCCAACAACTGTTGTTCCCCGTGCCACAAGATAGGGTCGGTGTACATCGTCATGCAAGAGTCCTTGGAATTATACACCAACGAATCGCATACGGCCTGCACATCCGTGCGATAAGCACGCACCTTATGATAGGCACGCATCTCCCGGTACATGGAATCGGTATTCATATGGTAGGTAATCAGCCGCAAAGTATCACCGTGCATAAACAGACTGTCGCCCTGCGAATAGTCGATAGCTACGGCACGTTTGGTGGCAACGGCGCTTCCGGTCAGTTCGTTGTAGAAACAATAGTCGCCAGTCAACATGTTCCGGTTGACCGTATCATTCATCTGTACATTGTCAAAAGCCTCGCCGTATCCCAAGATGCGGTCGTAGAAAAGGCTGTCACCGGTCAGTTTCTTGCCTTCGTTAGTCAGTACGGAACGGTCGAGCAGTTCTGCCTGCTCAGTAGTCGTATTGTACACGCCACGTTCGGAATAAATATGATTTTGGTCACTCACAATGTCGGAGGGGCCTAAAATAGTAGCAATCTTGGTAGCTGTACTATACTTCAAGGTATCCGAAGTCAAGACAAACTTCGGATTGACCAGCTTCACGTCGTGATTGAAGACAGCCAACTTGGTGGCAGGGCTATATTCTCCCCACTCGGAAGTCAGCACATTATCCTCGTCGGTCAGCGTACCGCCTTCGAAGTAATAACCCAAATCGTACAGACGGTCATAGTTCAAACTGTCGGTTGTCAGCACCGTATTACGATTTATCATACGTACATTCTCACGCAGCATGGCCAGCTGCGACATGCCGTCATAATACAGATAGTCTCCATAGATAAACAAGGTGTCGCCCTGCTCCATACGCACATTGCCGAATGCCTCCACAGAATTTATCTTTTCGAATATCAGCGCACTATCACAGAACATGTACATACTGTCATGCTTCATCCTCACCGAACCGATGAGTACCTGCACATCAGGACGCAACTGTTTGTCCGCCTGCGCCTCATCTGCGTACAACAAATCGACGCGCGTCTTCTTCTTTTCCGACGTCTCCGTCTTTTTCTGTTCAATCGAGTCCACTTTCCTCTTCTCCGGTGCACCAGTACTCTTCTTTTTGTCCTGCGCACTCAGCAGACAGATGCCAAACAAGCATAGAATGCCTACCAGGAGGTATCTATGCTTGTTCAGGAAATGATTTTTTGTATTCTTCTTTTGCATACAAATCCATGTAAATCCTTCCGGATTATTCTTTGATCCAGCCCGGATACTTGAACGTACAGTTATTCTTCCAATTATCCTTGATACGGACATACGTGTGCTTCTGCTTCTCACGAATCCACTTGTCCAGCACTTCGTCGCGGCGTTTCTCCAACACAATCTCTTTCAAGTTCTGATAGTCATCGGCAATGGTAGCCTTGTGTCCCGTCGTACGGCTCTTCAGTTTCACAATCACACACTCTTCTTTTCCGGTCTTTTGCGGAATCATGGTGAAGGCTTCGGAGATTTCGCCCACTTTCATCTTATCCACCACCTTGGCTATTTCAGGGGGAAGTTCCTGCATCTCAAAACGGGAAGTGTTCGTATTGGGATTCGGCAACAAACCATGATTGTTACGCGTATCCTTATCCTGCGAAAGCACTGAGGCAGCCTCTTCAAAAGAGAACTTGTTATTGCGGATATCATCGGCAATAGAATCCAAACGGGCACAACCGGCAGCCAGAGCTTCTTCCGGAATATGCGGTTTCAACAGAATGTGGCGTGTTTTAATACGGTCACCGCGCTTCTCTATCAACTGAATGATATGGAAACCATATTCAGACTCTACAATCTTGGAAACCTTGCTGGGGTCTTGCAAGTTGAAAGCTACATTGGCATAAGCGGGGTCCAGCATACCGCGTCCCGAAAACTCTATTTCACCGCCACGCATGGCCGAGCCACGGTCCTCGGAGTACAGACGAGCCAACATGGAAAAGCTTTCGCCCTTATTGACACGGTCGGTATACTCACGCAGACGCCTCTTTACATCTTCTATTTCCTCCAAAGGAACCTTGGGCTGCTGAGTGATAATCTGCACCTCCACCTGGGTAGGGATATAAGGAATGCTGTCCTGCGGCAAATCCTTGAAGTAACGGCGCACCTCAGCCGGAGTTATCTTAATCTCACCCACCAGTTTCTGCTGCATCTTCTGAACTTTCAATCCTTCACGGGCATTCTCGCGCAGCGTTTCACGAATCTGGCTGGAAGTCTTATTGAAGTATTCCTCCATTTTCTCACGCGAACCGATGTTGGCGATATACATGTTCGTCATATAGTCCACACGCTGGATAACCTCACTCTCGGATACTTCGATACTGTCGAGGGCAGCCTGGTGAAGATACAGCTTCTGCACGGCTATCTCCTCCGGTATCACGCAATAAGGGTCACGGTCAAATTTGCGTCCTTCATACAATGCACTCATGCGTGCTTCTTCCACTTCGGACTTCAGTATAGCCTCGTCACCTACTACCCACACTACCTCGTCAATTACGTTGTCTTGTCCATAAACGGTAGAACCGACTAATAGCGTCAAGGCAAATAAAATTACAAACTTAAAGTTCATACACTGTTTCATTCTTGGTGTCTTATTCTAAATAATATTTAATCTTGTCTCTTTTCACCGCCCGTTGGTACAAATCATCCTTCACTTGCTTCATGAATTCCACCTGCTTCACGTTCAGCAGCATATCCTTCACTTGCCTACGGGCAAACTCATAGGGTTCCTGCTCTCCCACCGGGCGATAATCGCTCACATTCAGGAAATAATGGAAAGCCGTATCCTTCAGCTCTACATGGCGATTCTTGTCCAGATACTCGTCCACATTAGGAACCTTCAAGGGCAGCATATCCAGCACTTCCGATACCGGCACCCATTTATCATAAAAATACTCATACTTCACAGCATTCTGCAGACTGTACTTTTCCAGATGTTCCACCGCCTCACGGGTTTCCGTCTTGTACCAGCGACGAACATTGCCCAGCTGCGGGGCTGTCAAAGGAACTTTGATGAACAAGCCTTTCATCAACGGACGTTCCACCTTGAAGAGCGCCTGGTTCTTCTCGTAATACTCCGTCAAGTCTTGTTCTGAAATCTCCTCTGATAGCCGCTGATGTATTAAAGCCTGCTGATAGGTATGCATTATCAATGCTTTGCGATAATTCTCCACAAGTTTATCAATCTCACCGTTATTGGGAATATTGCTCTGCGCTTTATCGTACAGCAAAATATCTTCCACCCAATTACGGATATAATGTTCTGCAAACAACAGACTGTCGTCTTTGGACAAACCGGCAGGAAGTACCGATTGCAAATCTTCCCGGTAAAGGAAATTGCCGTCCAACTCCACTAACGGTGTCCACCCTTTATGGTCGTGCTGCTCGCTGCACGCCGCACAGAGAAGGAAAATTAAAAGCCCAAAGCAGGTTGTTCGCATCACCAACTGATATTTACTTCGTTTTGAGGTACGAAGATAGTGTTTTAATCGGTTGCATCAGTGATTATTAACGGTTTTTAAAACCTCTTGGTCAATTTCAACCTTACCGGCAGCACGCAACTTTGCCACCCAATGCGTTTCCAAATAGTTCCGATAAGCGGTTACGAGCGGCTCTCGCACCTCTTGCCAACTATCTGGTCCCTTCTGCTTACGACCTTGTACAGCAGTAAAGGGAAATGACAAAACCGGGGTTGCATTCTTCCCTTTGAACACCAATTCATCCACATATGCATTATCACCGGGAGCAAATAATCCTTGCTCTGCCCGCACCTTGGGAGTATCGCCGGCATTGAAAGTGAGACGGATGGCATCCATCCACTCCTCTTCCGGAATCTGTTTCAGAAATTTCCGTACTTGCTTCGCCACCCGCTTGGTAGTACAATGCAGCACAATACCCTTATAACGCGGTTCGTCCCAATGGAAGTCCGAACGGTGCGCCTCAAAATATGCTTTCAATCCCGCTTCATCCACCACACTCCTCTTTCCCACTTCACGGTCAGTGATTTCGGCAAGCAACATGCTGTCACGATGCCCCTGCACCAACGCACAGAATTCGGGATGCTTCAATTCCAGACGGGAGTTTTCATAGTCCAGAATCGTTTTTACTGTAAAAGCCTCCAACTGTCTGCGCGTCCCTGCCGGATAAACAGCGGCAAATCCGGCAAACTCTTTTCCACCGTATGCCTTGCCATCCAGTGTAAACAATACACGGGAAGTGCTTCCTTTGGCCAGCAGTTCGTCGATACCGGCTTTATCCGGCATATAGTGATATTCTTTCTTCAGTTTATCCACAAAAGCCCGCGTTCCTTTATCCATTCCATGACGACGGGTTTGACAACGGATTATCTTGTCCTTCATCCTCTCAAAAGGAAGGATTTCCTGCTGTTCGAGTACTTTCACGATATGAATGCCTTGAGGAGTGAGGAACGGACGGGAAATCTCTCCGGCATTCAACCCGAATACAATATCCTCAAACTCCACCGGCATCTGCAGCCAACCCACCCAAAACGCTTTCTTCTCATCGGAAAATTGCTCGACGCAAGCATCGAAAGACGGCACAGCTCCCCCTTCCTTTGCAAGAGCCCTGTAGATAGAATCCATCCTGGACTCCATCTCACGCAAGGTATGACCGGAAATATTCTGGGGAAGATATTTAAAAATATGCTTCACATATACCCGGCCCGCACGCCGGCCGGATTTCATCTTGTCATAATACTGCCGTGCCTCCTGCTCTGCCGTCTCCTCATCTGTCAAGTATGATTTAATCAGACAGCGGCGATACTCATCCTGCTCCTTCTGGAAGACACGGGAAGTATCCAATCCCGCAACTTCGGCAGCCTCTATTTTCAGCCTGAAGTCTATAAACTTATTCACATATGCATCCAATGCCTTCCGGCCTGCACCGACAGAGGTACCGCCCTTATTATAGCTACGTTCGAATTCAGAACGGAGGACCTCCTTTCCATTGATACGCATCAGTACCGGATCGTCCTGGGCCGAAACAGCCAATCCGAACCCGAGGAAGAAAAACACCCAAAACAATCTAACCATAAGCACCATCCGTTCTTTTTATACGGCTGCAAATATAAACAAAATGCCCGGAAAGCGGCAATCTCTCTCCGGGCATTCACTATTATTTTGTTATTATCTTACTCTGGACGGCTATAGTTCGGTGCCTCACTGGTTATAGATACATCATGCGGATGGCTTTCGAGTACACCTGCATTAGTAATGCGGGTAAACTTGGCATCGTGCAGTTTCTCTATATTGGCTGCACCGCAATAGCCCATACCGGCACGCAGACCGCCAACCAACTGATAAATCACTTCATACAAAGTACCTTTATAAGGAACGCGGGCAGCAATGCCCTCTGGAACCAATTTCTTCACGTCACTGGTACCGCTTTGGAAGTAGCGGTCCTTGGAACCATTTTCCATAGCTTCCAGCGACCCCATACCCCGATAGGACTTGAACTTACGACCGTTGAAAATAATCGTATCGCCCGGAGACTCTTCCGTTCCGGCAACCAGCGAACCGATCATCACGCTGTAACCACCGGCAGCCAACGCCTTCACCACATCGCCCGAGTAACGCAAACCGCCATCGGCAATCAAAGGAATACCCGTGCCCTTCAGTGCCTTTGCCACATCATAAACCGCAGACAACTGAGGAACACCCACACCGGCAACTACACGGGTAGTGCAGATGGAACCCGGACCGATGCCCACCTTTACTCCATCAGCACCAGCCTCGACCAATGCCTTCGCAGCTTCACCGGTAGCAATATTACCAACAACAATATCAATATGAGGGAAGTTAGCCTTGGCTTCTTTCAATTTTTCAATAACCCCCTTGGAATGTCCGTGAGCCGTATCAATGACAATGGCATCCGCCCCTGCATCCACCAAAGCCCGCATGCGCTCCAAAGTGTCATTCGTCACTCCCACTCCGGCAGCAACGCGCAGACGACCTTTGCTATCCTTGCACGCCATAGGTTTATCCTTTGCCTTGGTAATATCCTTATAGGTAATCAGACCTACCAATTTGTTGTCTTTATCTACTACCGGCAACTTCTCGATTCTATGTTCTTGCAGAATTTGAGAAACAGCCTCCATATCCGTCGTAGGATTGGTAGTAATGATGTTCTCCTTAGTCATTACCTCATCGATACGCTTATTCATATCTTTCTCAAAACGAAGGTCACGATTGGTAACAATGCCTACCAAATATCTTTCATCATCTACCACCGGAATACCACCAATCTTGTATTCAGCCATCAAAGCCAGCGCATCAGCTACCGTAGAACCTCTCTTGATAGTCACCGGGTCATAAATCATACCGTTTTCGGCACGCTTCACAATAGCTACCTGACGTGCCTGCTCCTCAATGGACATATTCTTATGAATAACTCCGATACCACCTTCGCGGGCAATGGCAATAGCCATCTTCGCTTCGGTAACCGTATCCATGGCAGCAGTTACAAACGGGATTTTTAACTCAATGTTTCGTGAAAACTTAGTCGAGAGTTCGACTGTTTTGGGCAAGACTTCAGAATAAGCGGGGATTAACAGTACGTCGTCATAAGTTAATCCATCCATTACAATCTTATCAGCAATAAATGACATAGGGCTATGCGTTTAAAATTTATTGCGTGCAAATATACGGTTTTTATTCCATTCCGTATACTTGCACGCAACATTTTTTTCTTTTTTATCAACTAAAACCAATCAGTTTGCCATCTCTGAAATAAACTTGATGCGTACCAAACGTACCTCTTCTTCCGTAAAGTCATCACCCAACTCATCCAGAGCATCGTCAATCTTATCAGTGGTAGATTCCTTGAAATAATCATAGATATCCAGCAAGTGGTCTTCATCCATAATATCCTCCAAGAAATAGTCGATATTCAATTTCGTTCCGGAGTAGACGATAGCTTCTATCTCATCCAGCAGCTCTTCAAACTCAATGCCCTTTGACATGGCAATGTCATCCAATGCCACCTTACGGTCAATGGCCTGAATGATGGCCACCTTCATTTTTGACTTATTGGCCACAGTACGCACACGCAAGTCCTCGGGACGTTCAATCTCATTCTCCTCACAGTGCCGCTTAATGAGTTTACAGAATTCCTCGCCGTAGCGTTTTGCCTTTCCGGCTCCTACACCCGGTATGTTCTGCAACTCGTCCAAAGTCACCGGATATATGGTCGCCATCGCTTCCAAAGACGGGTCTTGGAAAATGACATAAGGAGGCACTTCCAACTTCTTGGACAACTTCTTTCGTAAGTCCTTCAACATGGAGTACAATGCCGGGTCTACCGCACACGCACCGCCTCCACGTGCAGGTGCTTCCTCTTCCACATCCTCAAAGTCATTGTCTTCCACTATTTTGAATGATTTGGGATGTTTAAGGAACTTCTTACCGTCATCTGTCACTTTCAGCAAGCCATAGTTTTCGACATCCTTACTCAGGTAACCGGCAATAAGTGCCTGACGGATCACAGCATTCCACGTTTTGTCTTCTTCGCCCATACCAGAGCCGAACACTTCGAGATCTTCATGCAGATGCGCCTGCACTTCTGAAGTTTCCTTACCTTGTATTATGTCTATAATATAGTCCGCTTTAAAATTTTCTTTCACCGCGAGAATAGCTTCAATCACGGTACACAATAATTCTTGAGCTTCCACTTGTTTTTTCGGATTTAAACAATTGTCACAATTACCACAATTTTCTTCTATATATTCTTCGCCGAAGTAATGAAGCAATGCTTTTCGGCGGCATACGGAAGATTCGGCATACGCAGCAGTCTCCAGCAGAAGCTGCTTGCCAATTTCCTGCTCTGCTACAGGTTTGCCTTGCATAAACTTCTCGAGCTTCTGCAAGTCTTTATTGGTATAGAAAGTAATACACTGCCCTTCTCCTCCATCTCTTCCGGCACGTCCGGTCTCCTGGTAATATCCTTCCAGACTTTTGGGTATATCGTAATGGATGACATAGCGCACATCCGGTTTGTCAATCCCCATACCAAAAGCAATGGTAGCTACAATCACATCAATTTTTTCCATCAGGAAATCATCCTGGTTCTGTGTTCGTGTAGCCGAATCCATTCCGGCATGATAGGCACGGGCATTGATTCCGTTTGCCTGCAGGATTTCAGCAAGCTCCTCCACTTTCTTCCGGCTCAGGCAATAGATAATGCCTGACTTTTCGGGATTGTTCTTAATGAACTTGATGATGTCCCGGTCTACATTTGCAGTCTTGGGGCGTACCTCATAATAGAGATTCGGGCGGTTGAACGATGACTTGAACACCTGCGCATCCACCATACCCAGATTCTTCTGGATGTCATGCTGCACTTTCGGTGTAGCCGTCGCAGTCAACGCTATCAGAGGGGCTTTTCCTATTTCATTGATAATGGGACGGATGCGGCGATACTCAGGACGGAAGTCATGACCCCATTCAGAAATACAATGGGCTTCGTCCACGGCATAGAACGAAATCTTCACCGTTTTCAGAAACTCCACATTCTCTTCCTTCGTCAGTGATTCCGGAGCTACATACAACAGCTTTGTCTTACCACTGAGTATGTCGGACCGGACCTGGTCTATCGCGCTCTTGTTTAGGGAAGAATTGATGAAGTGGGCTATCCCATCCTCTTCGCTGAAGTTACGCATCGCATCGACCTGATTCTTCATCAAGGCAATCAGAGGAGAAATCACGATACCCGTGCCCTCCATCAACAAGGACGGCAGTTGGTAGCACAAAGATTTTCCACCACCGGTAGGCATCAACACGAATGTATCATTACCCGCCAACAGATTCTCTATGATTGCTTCCTGATTTCCTTTAAATGTATCGAACCCGAAGTATTTCTTCAGCTGGTCTATCAAATTAATCTTCTTCCCTGCCATGATTCATTAGGTTGTTGTTTATTGAGTTAACTTTTAATAGTGGTACTCCGCCTTGTTTTCACAAAGAACCCTAACAAAGTTATAAACAACTTCTTAAATTTCAAGCATAATCCATCGAATATTTTTCAATAAAAAGTAAAATAGTCGGTTTTACCCCGTATTACCATCTGATTCTTAAGCACTTTGCAGTCGTGCTATATTTGCCTTTTCAAGCTGGCGCTTGGCGTAGTCCAACGTCACAACAAAATTGTCCTTCTGTTCTGACGGAATTTCGAACATGGCATCCATCATAATTGTCTCCACAATGGAACGCAAGCCGCGGGCTCCCAACTTATATTCTACCGCTTTATCCACGATATATTCAAATACAGCATCTTCAAACGTCAGCTTCACATTGTCCATCTCAAACAGTTTGATGTATTGCTTGATGATGGAATTCTTCGGTTCCGTAAGAATGGAGCGCAATGCCGCACGGTCCAACGGATTCAGATAAGTCAGCACCGGAAGGCGGCCGATAATCTCGGGAATCAGTCCGAACGACTTCAAATCCTGCGGAGCAATGTACTGCATCATGTTGCTCTTATCAATGGTTGCCGTATTGCGTACAGCGCTATACCCGACAACGTGCGTATTCAGCCGCTGGGCAATTTTCTTTTCAATGCCATCGAAAGCCCCACCGCAAATGAACAGAATATTCTTGGTATTGACCGGAATCATTTTCTGGTCGGGATGCTTGCGCCCACCCTGGGGAGGCACATTCACCACAGAACCTTCCAGCAGTTTCAGCAATCCCTGCTGCACGCCTTCACCACTCACATCACGGGTTATGGAAGGATTATCACCCTTGCGCGCTATTTTGTCTATCTCATCAATAAACACGATACCTTGCTCTGCCTCGGGCACGTTATAATCCGCCACCTGGAGCAGACGTGTCAAAATGCTTTCAATGTCCTCACCCACATAACCTGCCTCTGTCAGAACTGTTGCATCTACAATAGTAAAAGGAACATGCAGCAACTTTGCGATAGTACGCGCCAATAACGTCTTTCCCGTACCGGTACTGCCTACCATGATGATGTTCGATTTTTCAATCTCCACATCATCACCGCCGTCCTTCTGGAGCAGACGTTTGTAATGGTTGTACACCGACACAGACAAGAAACGCTTGGCATCGTCCTGACCAATGACATATTGATCGAGGAACTTCTTTATTTCTACGGGTTTAGGAAGTTCTTTCAGATTCAGCTTCGTGGCACTTGCCTTCTTGCCAGCCCCCAAAGCCTCCTGAGTAATCTCATAAGCCTGGGTGGCGCAACTGTCGCAGATATAGCCATTCATCCCCGTTATGAGAAATCCGACTTCATCTTCGGTGCGACCACAAAAACTGCATCTATTTTTATTCTTTCTTGAATCTGCCATATTTATTTTTTAATCAAAACCTCATCTACCATACCATATTCTTTGGCTTCCTGGGCTGTCATCCAGTAGTCACGGTCAGAATCTGCCCATACCTTGTCAAAGGGAGTGTGGGAGTGGTCGGCGATAATGGTATAAAGTTCTTTCTTCAACTTCTGGATTTCACGTGCCGTGATTTCAATATCCGAGGCCTGCCCCTGGGCACCTCCCATCGGCTGGTGTATCATCACGCGGGAGTGGGTCAATGCGGAGCGTTTGCCTTCGGCACCGGCAACCA
Source organism: Bacteroides uniformis (assembly GCF_025147485.1). Taxonomy (NCBI): domain Bacteria; kingdom Pseudomonadati; phylum Bacteroidota; class Bacteroidia; order Bacteroidales; family Bacteroidaceae; genus Bacteroides; species Bacteroides uniformis. The sequence goes on from NZ_CP102263.1 coordinate 436,563, forward strand.
GCAATACGGCTGCCATGCTTGCCGCCATTCCAGTACAGATGGTAGCCACATCACTACTGATGAACTGCATGGTATCATAAATACCCAGACCGGCATATACCGAACCGCCCGGCGAATTGATATAGATGGAAATATCCTTACCCGGATCCACCGAATCCAGATAAAGCAACTGAGCCTGCAAAGTATTGGCTGTATAGTCATCAACCTGCGTACCGAGGAAAATGATGCGGTCCATCATCAGACGGGAAAACACGTCCAACTGCGTTACATTGAGCTGGCGTTCCTCGAGGATATAGGGATTCAAATAGCCGGCTTGTGATTTAATCACATCGTCCAGCACCAAACTGTTCATACCAAGATGCTTGGTAGCGTATTTTCTAAAATCATCCATTTCTTTCTATTTTTTAATTTATAAGGATACAAAGAAACAAAAAAGAACACAGAGACACAAAAAAACACAGAGTTATAGTTTGTCAAACTCTGTGTTTCTTTATAAATTTTAGCCGTAGGCTCACATTACTCTTATGCAAACATCTTATTGAACTCTTCAGCAGAAACGTTCTTATGCTCCAGTTCCACCTGAGACTTCAATGCTGTAGCCAATTTAGATTCAACCACACGATTAACCAAGCCTTCTATGCTCTCTTTCTTCTTAAGCATTTCCTTTGAGTAGTTTTCCAGGATTTCTTCAGGCACACTCATCATACCATATTGTGCAAACTGTGCGCGGGTAGCTTCCTTAGCCATGTTTGTGATGTCTTCCTGCTCAACCTTGATATCATTGGCTTTCACCAGCTGTTCTTTAATCAGGTGCCAAGTCAGCTCTTCGATGCTCTTGTCATAGTTGTCCTCTACAAAGCTTTCTTCCTTGTCAGGATTGTTCAGACGCATAATGCGCTTCAGTAATGCATCCGGGAATTCCAGCTTGCCTACTTTCTCTGTCAGCATCTTACGTGCGTCAATCAAGAACTTATAGTCACTGTCTGCCACGAACTGGTTGGCAATAACTTCCTTCACTTTGGCACGGAATTCCTCTTCCGTTTTCACATTACCTTCGCCAAATACCTGGTCGAAAATTTCCTGAGTCAAGTCACCCGGAACGAAACGTGTGATTTCTTCTACCTGGAAGCTGAAATTGGATTTTACTTCGGGAGCAGCTTCCTTGTCAATCTTCAATAAAGAAGACAATTCGGCAGCATTTCCGTCCCAAGCAGTATTCGGATTGAATACAAGCACATCGTTCACTTTTGCACCGGCAAAGATAGCTTTCTGTTCATCATTTTTCATGTACGAAGGCATCATTACAGCACCTTCCACCTGAATACCACCCTCTTTGGTATTACCTTCTTCATCCAGTTCAGCAAGCAAACCTTTCAGCATGTCATTGTCCTCGTAAACGTCTACCTTGTCATACTTGCCGTTACGTTGAGTGTAAGCCTTGACCTGGTTATCCACCATTTCGTCTGTAACTTCAATAGTATAGTAATCTACCTTATCTTTTGCACTGACTTCAGCTTTAAATTCCGGAGCCAAAGCAATATCAAACAAGAATTCGAACTCTTCCATAGTATCGAAATCAATTTCCTGCTGCTTGTCTTCGTTGGGCAAAGGCTCGCCCAATATATTTACCTTATTGTCCTGGATATACTTATATACTGTTTCTGAAAGCAGCTTGTTCACCTCTTCAGCCAATGCAGACTTACCATACATTTTCTTAACTAAGCTCATAGGAACCATTCCCTTACGGAAACCGGGAATCTGTGCCTTCTGACGGAAGCTCTTCAATGATTTGTCTACTTTTTCCTGATAATCTGCTTTCTCAAGCTTTACAGTAAGCAGTGCGCTTACTTTGTCAATGTTTTGTAATGAAACGTTCATTCTGACAATTATTTATTTGATTTATACTTTGTTCCATATCTCAAATGGGCGTGCAAAATTAGCGTTATTCTTTCAATTATCAAAAGAACATTGCCGATTTATTTCAGTTTAATTCTTGGATAGAGCGGTAGAAGAGCCCAACCATCGGACTGACAACGGAGGACGTTTATGGGAAAGATACTCAGGGAAAAGACGATGATAAACCGAACCGTCCAGTTTCTATGAAGAGAAATGGGAGTTGCCCGAAGGCACGACAATCTACAAAAATAATTAAGGAAAAACATTGTTTATCCGAATTTTATGCGTTTCTTTGTCGCGGAATGATGGCGCATTAGTTTTTCGATTTCCATTACATGGTTTTTACTTCCGTTTTCAAGAACGCTTTTGTAAACTCTCTGTCGTTGTAATCCATTTATTATTCAGCCTTCCTTCCAAGAGAGTTTTATTCATTATATTTATTTTATCAATTTCATTATGAACATTTATGTTGGAAACCTTAACTACCGCGTTAAGGAGAGTGACCTGCAGAAGGCAATGGAAGATTACGGCACAGTATCTTCTGTAAAATTTATCAATGACCGCACCACCGGACGTTTCAGAGGCATCGCTTTTGTAGAAATGGAAGATGACGCTGCTGCAGCTAAAGCTATTGCCGAACTAGACGGTGCTGAATTCTTCGGCCGCCAAATGGTAGTGAAAGAAGCAAGACCTCCAAAATATTAATCATAGAGATTTAAGGAGAAATAAAAAAAGGCCACTGAATGAGTGGTCTTTTTTTATTTCTATCAATCGACAGTATCCGGGATTACTTCATAAAATCCTTGCGACGAAGTACGAAGCTATTACTCAGATACTTTTCACGTACAATCTTATTCTCGGCCAACTCTTCCGGCGTACCCTGGAACAAAATTTTTCCTTCAAATAGCAGATAAGCACGATCGGTAATGCTCAGCGTCTCCTGCACATTGTGGTCAGTAATCAAAATGCCGATATTCCTATCTTTCAACTTCCACACAATCTGCTGAATATCCTCCACTGCAATCGGGTCTACACCGGCAAAAGGCTCGTCCAACATAATAAATTTGGGGTCAATGGCCAGACAACGGGCAATTTCTGTACGGCGCCGCTCGCCACCTGACAACTGGTTACCCTTGTTCTTCCTTACCTTCTGCAAGCGGAACTCTGCAATCAGGCTCTCCAGCTTGTCTTTCTGATACTCCAAAGGCTTGTCGGTCATTTCCAGTACAGATGCAATATTGTCTTCCACACTCATTTGACGGAACACGGAAGCCTCCTGCGCCAAATAACCGATACCCGTCTGCGCACGCTTGTATACCGGATATTTCGTTATATCCAAATCATTCAAGAAGATACGTCCCTCATTGGGAGTAATCAGCCCTACGGTCATATAAAACGAAGTTGTCTTACCGGCGCCATTCGGCCCCAGCAAACCGACAATCTCCCCTTGCTTCACATCAATGGACACATGGCTCACTACCGTACGCTTTCCGTACTTTTTCACCAAATCCTCCGTACGCAGCACCATGCTACCTTCCTCCCGTGGCTCTGCCCCAGCAGTCAAGCTTGGTCCGGCCTGCAGATTTTCCTTAACTTCCTCTACATTGTCCTTTATGCCTTTTTCTTCTTCCATACTCTAAAGGTTTTCGCCGCAAATGTAGCAAAAATAAGCCGAAATAGTGTACATTTGCATTCAAATACTTATATGTTATGTTTAAAGCACTTAAGACAGTGGGACGATATATCATACTGATGGGACGCGTATTTGCCCGTCCCGAACGTATGCGTATGTTTTTCCGCCAATATGTCAACGAGTTGGAACAGCTCGGCGTGAACTCTATCGGCATCGTATTGCTGATATCGTTCTTCATCGGAGCTGTAATCACCATACAGATAAAGTTGAACATCGAGAGTCCTTTCATGCCTCGATGGACAGTGGGATATGTAACCCGAGAAATCATGCTGCTGGAATTCTCCTCCTCCATCATGTGTCTGATTCTGGCAGGAAAGGTCGGGTCAAACATCGCCTCGGAGCTGGGCACCATGCGAGTCACCCAGCAGATAGACGCCCTTGAAATTATGGGTGTCAATTCTGCCAACTATCTCATCCTACCGAAAATTGCCGCTATGGTGACAACCATTCCACTGATGGTGACGTTCAGTATATTCGCCGGTATCATAGGTGCCTTCTGTACTTGCTGGTTCGGCGGCATCATGTCGGCGGTAGATTTAGAATACGGCTTGCAGTACATGTTTGTCGAATGGTTTATTTGGTGCGGCATCATCAAGTCGCTGTTCTTTGCCTTTATCATTGCCAGCGTATCGGCATTCTTCGGTTACACCGTCGAAGGCGGTTCCATCGAAGTGGGCAAGGCGTCCACCGACTCCGTAGTATGCAGCAGCGTACTTATCTTATTCGCCGACCTAATATTAACTCAACTTTTAATGGGATGATTGAACTGAAAGGACTTTGCAAATCATTTGAAGAAAAAGAGGTACTGAAAGATATCAATGCCACTTTCGAGAATGGAAAGACCAACCTAATCATAGGGCAGAGCGGTTCGGGAAAAACCGTACTCATGAAATGTATCGTGGGTCTGCTGACACCGGACAAAGGAGAATTGTTGTATGACCACCGCAACTTCCTCGCCATGGGAAAGAAGGAAAAGAAAGCGCTCCGCCGGGAAATGGGAATGATTTTCCAAAGTGCCGCGCTGTTCGATTCCATGACGGTACTGGACAATGTGATGTTTCCACTGAACATGTTCAGCAACGATACCCTGCGCGATCGGACTCGTCGTGCCATGTTCTGCTTGGAGCGTGTAAACCTGATTGAAGCCAAAGACAAATTTCCCGGAGAAATCAGCGGCGGTATGCAGAAACGCGTAGCCATTGCCCGTGCCATTGCCCTAAACCCGCAATACTTGTTCTGTGACGAGCCGAATTCAGGACTTGACCCCAAGACCTCGCTTGTCATCGACGAACTGATACAAGATATAACCCGAGAATACAATATGACTACTCTCATCAACACTCATGACATGAACTCTGTAATGGGTATCGGAGAAAAAATCATCTATATTTACGAAGGACACAAAGAATGGGAAGGCAATAAAGACGATATCTTCACTTCCACCAACGAGCGGTTGAACAGTTTCATATTTGCATCTGACCTATTCCGGAAAGTCAAAGAAGTGGAGATACAGAACCTTGAAGGATAAAACCACACCTCATTTTCTAACCTATTACATAAGAAAGCGTCCGGAAGCTATGTTCCGGACGCTTTCTCTTCATAAAACCAGTTAATAGAATCGACTATATCATCACGATATATTTTACTTCTGCCGGATATAGATATTTATCGGAGTTCCGGTCAACTTCCATTTCTCACGCATCTTATTTTCCAGGAATCGTCTGTAAGGCTCTTTCACATATTGTGGAAGATTTGCAAAATAAACAAATGACGGCACCTGGGTATTGGGCAACTGCGTAATATACTTTATCTTGATATACTTACCCTTAATTGAAGGGGGTGGATACGCCTCGATAAGCGGCAGCATTTCCTCGTTCAAACGAGCTGTCGGAATACGCGTCATACGATTTTCGTACACATCACGCGCCTCTTCCAATACCTTCAGAATACGCTGTTTGGTCAGTGCCGAAGCAAAGATGATAGGAAAATCCACAAACGGAGCGAAACGGTTGCGGATAGCATCTTCGAAAGTCTTCATCACCTTCACAGTCTTGTCCTTCACCAAGTCCCACTTGTTCACCACAACCACCAGCCCCTTGGCATTCTTCTGTATCAAGGAGAAGATATTCAAATCCTGGCTTTCGATGCCACGCGTAGCGTCTACCATCAAAATACATACATCTGCATTCTCAATGGAACGAATGGAACGGATTACGGAGTAGTACTCCAAATCCTCATTCACCTTGTTCTTCTTACGGATACCCGCCGTATCTACCAGGTAGAAATCAAAACCGAATTTATTGTAGCGGGTATAGATAGAATCGCGCGTGGTACCGGCAATCTCCGTCACGATGTTGCGGTCTTCTCCAATAAAGGCATTGACTATGGAAGACTTTCCGGCATTAGGGCGTCCCACTACTGCAAAGCGGGGAATATCCTCGTCCAGAATTTCATCAGATTCCTTCTTGAACTTGCTGACGATAAGGTCCATCATATCGCCCGTACCGCTACCCGTTACAGCAGAAATACAATAAGGGTCACCCAAACCCAAACTGTAAAACTCAGGAGCATTGTATTGCAGTTCATGATTATCAGTCTTATTGGCAACCAGCAACACAGGCTTCTTGGCACGACGCAAGATGGCAGCCACCTGCTCGTCGAGGTCCGTAACCCCGTTCATCACATCCACCACGAACAGAATCACGTCGGCTTCATCCACCGCCATCAATACCTGCTTACGAATCTCCTCTTCGAAAATATCATCAGAGTTCACTACCCAACCGCCGGTATCTACCACGGAGAACTCACGTCCCAACCATTCGGTCTTTCCATATTGGCGGTCACGGGTGGTTCCCGCTTCCTCATTCACAATTGCCTGACGTGTCTTGGTCAGACGGTTAAATAATGTAGACTTTCCCACATTGGGACGTCCTACGATTGCAACTAAATTTCCCATAGTTCACACTCTTTGTTTTTTGCGACTGTCACAGTCGTATGAATAACTCTTAATCCAGCTGATAACCAAAATTACGCAGTTCCTTGTCCGAACTCCGCCAATCCTTATCAACTTTCACAAACGTCTCCAGGAATATCGTTTTCCCGAAAAACCTCTCCAAATCACGGCGCGCTTCAGTAGCCACTTTCTTCAAAGCCTTCCCCTGCTTGCCTATGATAATACCTTTTTGCGAATCACGCTCCACATAGATTACGGCACTGATATGAATCTTCTTTGCCTCCTCCTTAAACTGTTCTACCATCACCTCCACCGAATAAGGGATTTCCTTATCGTAGTACAACAGAATTTTCTCACGGATTATTTCGGTCACGAAGAAACGCGCCGGCTTGTCCGTCCACTGGTCCTTGTCGAAATAAGGAGGTGAGTCGGGCAACAGCTCCTTCACCCGCTTCATGACATAATCCACATTAAATTTCGAAGTAGCAGAGATAGGAATAATTTCCGCCTTCGGCAGCAATTCCTTCCATGCTTCCACCAGTTCCACCAGCTTTTCCTGGTTGCTTAAATCAATCTTATTGATAAGCAGCAATACCGGAACGTCCAAGTGTCCTACTTTCTCCACAAAGTCATTATGCTTGTCGGGAGTCTCAACCACATCTGTCACATACAGCAACACATCCGCATCCGTCAATGCCGAAGTGGAGAAATTCAGCATGGACTCCTGTAACTTATAGTTTGGCTTCAATACACCCGGAGTGTCCGAAAACACAATTTGCATGTCATCCGTATTATAGATGCCCATAATCCGATGACGGGTGGTCTGCGCCTTGAAAGTGGCGATAGAAATGCGCTCACCTACCAAAACGTTCATCAATGTGGATTTGCCCACATTCGGATTTCCCACGATATTTACAAAACCTGCTTTGTGCATGACTTCAGTATTTGAATTGAGACAAAAAAACGCATCGAATCGAAATAGGATGCGTTTTTATCATATTATATTTAGCAATAGTATGTTACTGCTTCTTTCCGTCGTATCCCCACTTCACATACACGGCTCCCCAGGTAAATCCTGCGCCGAATGCAGTGAAAATAAGGTTGTCGCCTTTCTTCAGCTTATCTTCAAAGTCCCAGATGCAAAGAGGCAACGTAGCAGCACTGGTATTGCCGTAACGTTCGATATTAATCAGTACTTTCTCACGAGGAACTTCCAGACGATGTGCCACAGCATCAATGATACGAAGATTGGCCTGGTGCGGAATCACCCAGTCAATGCTATCCTTTGTCAGACCGTTTTTCTCGGCAATGGCCGCGCTAACATCCGACATATTGGATACGGCATACTTAAACACAGTACGTCCTTCCTGATAAATGTAATGCATGTGGTTGTCTACAGTAAAATAAGAGGGAGGACAAACCGACCCACCCGCTTTCATATGCAGGAAAGGCAAACCTTTGCCGTCGGTTCTCAGAATAGCATCCATAATACCTACATCTTCTGTTGTCGGCTCGAGCATGAAAGCTGCAGCGCCGTCTCCAAAGATAGGACAAGTAGCACGGTCTGTATAATCAACCATTGACGACATCTTGTCGGCTCCCACAATGATAACCTTCTTATATCTTCCAGAACGGATGAAATTGGCCGCCGTCTCCATCAGATAGAGAAATCCGCTGCAGGCTGCCTGCAAGTCAAAAGCATATGCATTTTTCAGCCTTAACTTATCACATAAAATAGAAGCTGTAGAAGGGAAATGATAATCCGGAGTGGAAGTAGCTACAATCACCAGATCTATATCATCCGGATCCGCGCCAGTACGTTGCATCAGCTGTTTGGCAGCTTTACGCGCCATATAGGAACTACCTAACCCTTCTTCATTCAGGATACGTCTTTCC